>BJGN01000072.1:2158-14123 GCA_014190515.1 Bacteroidota bacterium | reverse complement strand
ATCTGGGCTGGAGCTCACTTTCAGAACAAATGGATCCGAAAATCTCCGATTCAAAAAGTGATTTCCACCTTACGCCTAATTTAGATCAATTAATGAAATCAGGCGTTCGTTTTACCCAGGGTTATGCGCCCGCTTCCATTTGTTCCCCTTCCAGAAGAAGTATCCTTTTTGGCCATACCCCAATGAGACAGGATGACGACACATTTAAAAGCAGATATGAACCTGGAAAAAATAGTTATTTAACTATTCCTCAGGTGTTGAAAAAAATAAATCCTGAATATGTCACAGCTCACTTTGGAAAATGGGATTTGCGTATTGGCGTTCCTCCAGGTGCCTTTGGATATGATTTTTCTGATGGTGATAATGGAAATGCGCAAGGAAATTCCTCCAATAACTGGGATGAAAAATGGACTACTTTTTTTACTGAAGATAATCCCAAGCAAATTGACACCCTGACGAATCGTGCCAAGCGTTTTATTAGCGAGCAGGTTCATAACAAAAATCCTTTCTTCATCCAGTTATCACACTATGCGACCCATGTGAATACCACGGCAAGGAAAGAAACCATCGCTCGTTTTGAAAAATTGACGAAGGGCAAAAAACACCCAAATGTTGCCTGGGCTGCTATGTTAGCCGATTTGGACGCATCTATAGGCGATTTGATGACTCATTTGGATCAATTAGGTGCCCGAAAAAATACTTATCTGTTCTTTATGTCCGATAATGGGGGAGTGGAGTTTATCGCTCCTGTGAAAAACCGTTTGGATCATCCTGATTCTTTCCCTTCTCCAATGAGAAATGCTCCTCTCAGAGGTGGAAAATGGACCTTGTTCGAAGGGGGCATCAGGGTTCCCTTTTTTGTGTCCGGCCCCGATATTCCCGCAAATACCAGCAGTAACCGATACGTTACAGGGTATGATTTGCTCCCTACATTCGCCGACATTGCCGGTTCAAAACAACCCAATTCCTTTTCTTTAGATGGAAATAGTTTTAAAGCTTCTCTATCAAATCCAAAGACCACATCCGATAGCCGAAATCTTTATTTCCATCGGTTTAACAATGGGTACCCGCATTCTGCTGTCCGTTCCGGCGATTATAAACTGTTGAAATTCTGGAAAACAGGAGAAATCCTTCTTTTTAATTTAAATGAAGATCCTGGTGAAAAAAAGAATCTTGCCGCGGTTAATCCTGAAAAGGTGAAAAGTTTGAATAATGCCTTAGACAACTATTTCAAAGAAGTAAACCCCGCCCTTTTTAATCAATTATCCACCTTAACCTCTAAATAAATGAAGCCATTTTTGAAATATTTAATGATTGCTTTCAGCCTTTCTGCACTTGCCTTTGTCTTTTTCAGTTTCAATACAGAAAAAGCACCCGCTAAGCGTCCAAATATCATTTATATTTTGGCTGACGATCTTGGATACGGAGATGTATCTTGTTATCAGGCTTCAGGAAAAATCCATACGCCAAATATCGATTTGTTAGCAGCTGAAGGCATGAGATTTACCGATATGCACAGCCCCTCCGGCGTATGTACGCCTACCCGATATGGCATCATCACTGGAGAATATCCCTGGCGCTCAAAATTACCTGTAGGTGTTTTACGTGGATATAGCCGAAATCTTATAGATCCGGAAAAGGGAACCGTTGCGGAATTACTTAAAAAGTACGATTATGAAACGGCGGTGGTAGGAAAATGGCACCTTGGCATCGATTGGATTCTGTCCGAAAAGGCCATTGAAAAAGGTCTTGGAAAAGTACCGGGTTATGGTATTCAGTCTGAAATGGACACCGCTGACATTAATTTTGACAAAAAACCTACTTTTGGACCCAATAATCTGGGCTTCAATTATTCTTATATTCTTCCCGCTTCCTTAGATATGCCCCCGTATTGTTATCTGGAAAACCATCAGTTAACCTCACTTCCTACATCGTTTACCTCCGGAAATAAGTTGGAAAGTGGCTATACTGGTCCTTTTTGGCGCGCCGGAAAAATGTCACCCGATTTTGATTTTTATGAAGTGTTACCAACGTTCATTAATAAAGCCAAGGCTTTTATCCTGAATCAAAAGAAGGAAAAACCCTTTTTCCTTTATCTTCCTCTTGCTGCACCACATACTCCCTGGGTACCCAAAAATGAATACGTCGGCTCATCTAAAGCAGGTGAATATGGTGATTTTACCCGACAGGTAGATGCCGCAGTGGGTGAATTACTGAAAGTGCTTAAAGAAAAGGGGATTGAAAAAAATACCATGGTCATTTTCACCAGCGATAATGGTCCTTACTGGAGAGAAAATTTTACTGAACAATTTCAACATCGGGCAGCTGGGCCTTTCAGAGGTATGAAGGGCGATGCTTATGAAGGTGGTCACCGGATTCCCTTTATTGTCCGCTGGCCGGAAAAAATAAAAAAGGGATCCGTCTCCGATGCTATCGCTTGCCAGACCAGTCTCCTAGGTACCCTACGTGAATTGCTATCCGATAAAGACCCAAAATTTGACAGAAAAGATAGCTACAGCATTTTACCCGATTTGTTGGGCAAAACCAATTCTTCTAACACCGAAAAACCAATTATTCACAGTTCTTCAAAAGGATATTTTGGTATCCGTATGGGCGATTGGAAGTTGATTGACCAACTCGGCTCTGGCGGATTTACTGCACCTGATAAGGAAAATCCAAAACCTGGCGGACCAAAGGTGCAATTGTATAATCTGAAATCAGACCCTTCGGAAAAGGAAAATGTAGCGTTAAAATATCCAGAAAAAACAGCTGAACTCTTAGCTAAACTGGCTGAAATTAAAAAATAGGATTTTGCCGTTCAATTTTAAATTTATGACCAAAATAACCTATTGGTTTTTGGGATTAATAGTCTGTGCATTGTCGTGCACCCAATTTAAAAAGGTTGCTTTTAAAGCTGAGAATTATATCCCAATATCAGGCTCAGAATTTTATCGTATTGCTACCTCCTTTTCTGTAAAACAAAGAGATTCGCTATTCCTTGCTTTGGCTAATGAGGGTAATATTCCTGCTTTTTTTCAAAAATTTGTCCCAATAAATACAAAGTTGAAAGATAAAAATGGCATTTTGCATCAGGTAAAATTTTATGTTTCTCCCGATTACCTCATGATTGGTTCAAATAAAGACTATGCCAGAGTACCTGTTTCACCTTTTACCGCTCAGGTATTAGCTGATAAAATGAATTGCTTTTTACCTACAGCTTTAATTGTTGACCAAATTTATCTTCATAGTAAACATCAACTTTCCCCCATTCCAATGTTTGCGTTTCGAGACAGTACCCCTACCTTTTGGCAACATCATTTGATGATTGAAGGTCAGCTTCGAAATAAAGGAAAGGGCTTGGTGGCAGGTATAAAAAAAGATCTTATTATTTGTTCCGAAAGATATTTTAAAGGGAAAACTAATAGGGTTGCTATCTATGGATGGCATAAGTTAGACGGCAAACCCATTCAACCCATTTATACTGGTCATATTGATAGTTATGTAGACTATAGTCATGGAGCCCGGTTTATATATAGAATCATAGAAGTTGATGGTAAAAAATATGATTATGAAGATCTACTTCTTAATCCTACCTTTAAATATTTGTTAACCAATGACGATGCTCCTACGATTACCAAATATCCATACTCCCTCCAATCTTTGGAATAATTAAATCAAATTATTCCTATTTTGTACTATTTAAAAGATTTCAAATATTTTAAGATGCTATTCAGAAAATTATCTTTTTTGTTACCTTTTATACTGGGTACATTTACATTTATGAATGCGCAAAAAACAGAGGTGGTTGCTGGCGTTACTTGGGATTTAGCCAGTGAAAGAGCTCAAAATATCAGTGGGTTAGCTTATCAATTATTTTTTGATATTCCAGCAGAAAAATCGGCGCCAATTCCTGCCAAAATAGATATATCTTTAAACCTAAAGCAAAAGGCTCAGCCCTTACTACTTGATTTCAAGGTTTCCCGGGAGAATCTTCAAAAGGTAACCGTAAATAAAAAAATAGTCCCCATTGATTTTTTGGCGGGTCACCTGATCATTGATCCTATATATTTAAATGTGGGGGAAAATAAAATTCAAATTGAATTCATTGCTGGAAATCAATCCCTTAACCGAAATGCTGATTTCCTTTATACCTTATTAGTGCCTGACCGTGCCTCCACGCTTTTCCCCTGTTTTGACCAACCGAACTTGAAAGCCAGGTTTACGCTCTCTCTTCAGGTTCCAAAATCCTGGGATGCTTCTGCCAATGGTACGCTAACGAAAAGCACCTCGACCGGACTTAAAAAAATGCTACATTATAAGGAAACCCAACCAATCAGTACCTACTTGTTTGCCTTTGCCGCAGGAAAATTTCATAGGGTGACTCAAGAAAAAAAAGGTAGAAGCATGAGCATGCTCTTCAGGGAAACTGATTCCCTAAAAGTGGCTCAAAACCTGGATAAAATTTTTGACCTGCACGTTACTTCCATTTTATGGCTGGAAGATTATACCCAGATTCCAATGCCTTTTGAAAAGTTAGATTTTGTTTTGCTCCCAGGATTTCAATATGGTGGCATGGAACATGTCGGAAATATTTTCTATAAAGAAAGCGCACTCATTTTAGAAGAAAGCGCCACAGATAATCAAAAATTAGCGCGTGCCAGATTGATAGCTCACGAAACGGCTCATTATTGGTTTGGAGATCTGGTTACCATGAACTGGTTCAATGATGTTTGGCTTAAGGAGGTATTCGCTAACTTTATGGCAGCCAAAGCGGTTAATCCCGATTTCCCCGAGGTAAATCATGAATTAAGCTTTTTAATTTCTCATCATCCTACGGCTTATAGTGAAGATCGCTCTGGCGGAAGTCACCCCATTCAACAGGCTTTGGAAAATTTAAAGGATGCCGGATCCTTGTATGGTGGCATCATTTATCAAAAAGCACCCATTGTAATGCGTCAACTGGAAAAGTTGATGGGAACGGAACCTTTTCAAAAGGGTCTTCAAAAATACTTGAAAGACTTTTCTTATGCCAATGCGACCTGGGACGATCTTATCAGTATTTTAGATGAATTAACCCCCATATCTTTGAAAGAATGGGCCGGTATTTGGGTAAAAGAAGCTGGAATGCCCCATCTTTTAACGACTGCCTTGATGAATGAAAATTCAAATATGGAAGAGATAACTATCCAACAGGTTAAATCTTCCCCATCGGACAAGCATTGGCAACAAGAAACCGAGATAGCGCTCTTTTATGCCGACACAATAATCAAATTACCCGCCCGTATAAATGGTTTAAAAACAAGTTTACCCATATCAAAAGGATTAAAAAAACCTTTAGCGATATTACCGAATGCTTCCGCTATAGGTTATGGTTATTTCCAATTGGATGACCTGTCTTTGCAGACCTTTTTATCGGGTAAATTAACTGTAAATGATGAATTCTTGCGTGGGGCCATTAGCATTGCCTTAATGGAAGAATTAATCAACAGGAAAATATCGGGCAATGATTATTTAGGATATCTGTTACATTCCTTAAAAAATGAAAAGGAATCCTTAAACAGACAACTACTTCTAGGCCAACTGAATACGGTCTTCTGGACTTTCCTTTCCGATGAACAGCGAAGTGTATCTACCCCTAAAATAGAGCGTCTTCTTTGGCAACTGATAAATGAAAACACCTCTGTCAGTGCAAAATCTGCCTATTTTTCAACCTTTAGGGACATCGCTTTGTCTAAGGAAGCTACTCAAACATTATTTGATATTTGGTCTGGAAAAACCAACATTCCAGGATTACCCATTTCAGAACCACAGCAGATTGACCTTGCCGCAGCACTATCTTTACTACTTCCCGAGCAAGCCTCTGGAATAATAGATACTCAATTAATAAAAACCCTGAATCCAGATAGAAAAAAGAGGTTACAATTCATAAAACCTTTTTTATCCCCCGATACAAAAATAAGGGATGCCGCTTTTGAATCCCTGTACGACGCTGAAAATCGAAATGTTGAACCTTGGGTGGTTGATGCCGTCCGTTATTTAAATCATCCCTTAAGAGCGAAAGAATCAACTCATTATATTACACAAAGTCTGGAACTTTTAGAGGAGATTCAAAAAACAGGAGATATATTTTTCCCAAGACAATTCATTACAGCGGTATTAAGTGGACATCAATCGCCCACTGCAGCTTATTATGTAAAAAAGTTCCTTCAGGAACACCCAGATTTTCCCTACAGACTAAAAAACAAGGTACTTATGGCGGCCGATTTACTTTTTACCATCCAACGCCCTTGATTATAAAAGACAAAAATCACAATTAACCCGATATAGGTCTGAACGCCTTTATGTTTTGATCATTTGCCAATATGAAGGGACCATCTATGAGGTCAATACAATAAGGTATAGCAGAAAAACAGCTTGTAAACATTGCGAAATGGCTGCGGGTTTGCCCGGCAAGTTAACAATCAAAGTATTTTCATAAATGCCTGCCGTTTGTCTGGAAAGAATAGCGGTAGGCACATATTTTAAACTTTCCATCCGCATCAGCTCGCCAAATCCAGGAAGTATTTTTTGACAAAAAGCCTCCGTGGCCTCAACCGTTACATCTCTTTTTGCAGGCCCTGTTCCCCCTGTAGTTAATATTAAACAGCACTTTTCTTCCACTGCAAGGGTATGAAATGTTTTTAAAATAAGATCATACTCGTCCGGAATGATGTTGAAAATAGTTCTGTATGGAGACTTTATATACGATGTCAAAACCTCTAAAATGGCATCTCCCGATAGGCTGGAATATGCGTTTGTATCCAGACTGGCCCGATCAGACATTTGTAAAACCCCTATGATTATTTCTTTTTCCATGAATCCCACTTATTATTTCACTACATCATTTAGCTCCCATTGATACTCCAAAAAATCTATTCTAGCATTTTCTTGCACCCGTTTTTTTGCATATTTGTTCAAATAATCAACAACAGACAAGCCATTTAACTTAAAATCACCAGCAAACCAACTAAATATTTTTGAGATTTTAATATTTGATTTGTCTAACTGATTTCGTTGAGGATCATTTACAAACTTCCTCATTGCATCATTTAATTGCTCGTCCAAACGAGAGGCATAATAAGCTTCATTTCTTAATAATGGGCAGGAAAAGGAAGCACAATTTATAGCGGCGTGGATTCTTGGATCCTTAAATTCTTTCCTTAAAATGGTATGTTCGATATAATTCAAGTCTATTTTATCTTTCCCCATTGGAATAAAGGTGATATCCCAAACAGAATTAACAAAAGGAATTCCTCTCTTAATATCTTTAATACTTTTTATTGGGTAATGATCCAATATTAGCTTCACCGTAAAAGCATTGTATGCATTTATCCAAAAAGCCATCTTTTCATTTTTACTCCATTTTGAAGTAGGTCTATTGGCAGAAAGTTTGTCCAGATATACCTGCAATTGCTTTTTATCTTTCAAAAAGCCCTGGTAATCGACCATGCCATTTTTTGAAACATGTTTTTTAACCAATGCATCCCATTCACCATGCTGAACAGGATTTGCATAGTTTAAGGAAACAAAAAGCATTATAATTAACCACATAAACATTTTTTAAGAAAGTTACAACCCAATCATTTTTCAAGATTAGGAGAAATAATATAAAATCCAAATACATAAAGACAGTAATACGGCAGCCATCATTTTAGTTCCCGAGAAGGAAAAAGGCTTTCCAATATTAAATAAAAAAAGACTTCCCGATAAAGGAGCAATAAGGAAAGATAATTGTTTTCCGTCTGTTAAATCCATAAACAAAATAGTTACCGAGATAGTGTGAATGAATAAAAATCCAAATATCTTCCAACGATGTGCCATTAACGAATCTATGGCCATCAACTGATTATCTTCTTTTACAAGCTGGTATCCCCCAACTTTTCTCAATAAGAAAAAACGGCTAATGAACAATAAAAGGACGGAACTTATGGAAGTGAGTGCCACTCGGTGCAAAAAATTAAGTTTTTCACCAAATATTGAGGAGATTGTAGGAAAAAATGCAGTGATACTACTGTAGGATGCTTCAAGTAAAATAGCAATAAACGGTGCTGACACCATGGTCCACAAGGCTGCTTGAGATGGTATTCTCCTGACAAATACCGCAGCAAAAAAAACAACAATGATGCCTGGGGTAAAATAAGACCCATGGGAAGATATTTTCAGAAAAAAGTTTCCCGCACCTTGAGGGTTATAAGTTACATAAGCAAGAATAGCCGCCAATAATGTAATCGTTAGCGTTACTAATCTGCCAACAATCACCAATTCTTTATCCGTAATATTTTTTCGATAATATTTTTTATAAATGTCAATACAAAACAAGGTCGTTGCCGAATTCATCATGGAATCAATAGTGGAAAAAGTAGATGCCAATACCCCTGAAATTAATAAGCCAATGAGTCCAAAACCTGCTGGAATTACTGCATTGACCAAATATAAAAAAGCATCGTCAGGTAAAATTTTTTGCCCGGCATATTTAATATTTAACAAATGAGCTGCTGCCACACCAGTAGCTATGGTAACAAAAGGAATTCCAAGTTTTAACAACCCGGCAACCATGACACCATATTTTGCCGCATCATCACTTTTAGCAGCTAATACACGTTGAACTAAATATTGATTGGTTATCCAATAGAAAAAATGCAAAAGTATTAGTCCCGTGAAAACGCCTGAAACTGGTAAGTCAGGATGATTTGTAGGAAGATAAAGATTCATTTTTCTTGACCCCTCAGGCAGTTGACTGTCCAAAGTAAGTAATCCTGAAAAACCATTTATTTCAGGTGATGAAAAAGTAAAATAACATAATACGATAGCCACCAAAATAATGAAAACGGCCTGAAGGGTGTCAGTATAAACTACTGCACTTAAACCACCAAAAAATGTGTAACTGCAAATGATAAGGGATAATAACAAGAGGGCGACCGGGTAATTTATTTCAAAAAGACTACCTTGAGTAAGCATGGATAATGCCCGCGCGCCAATATAATAATGCCCAATTAACTGAACAATAATTAACAATAATACCAATAAAGCATAGGTCAATCTGACTTTATCACCAAACCTTTTTTCCAAAAACTGTGATAAAGTAAATAAGGGCAATCGCCGATATACAGGAACAAATAAAAAAGCCAGTATAAGAATGGCAAAAACGGCCAGCACTTCGTAATGGCTTTGGGCAAAACCTACTGAATATCCAATGCCTAACATGCCAATCAAATGGGACGCACTGATATTTGTACTGAAAACAGAACCACCCACAACCCACCAAGGCAGTTTCCTTCCCGCCATGAAATAATCCTCACTTCCCTTACCCTTTCGACTAAAAAAAATACCTACCCCTATTTGAATGATAATAAGAGCAATAATCAGGAGAAAATCAAAATGGTCAATCTTCAGTGTATTCATTTACGGAACTTCATTACCTAATGCTGCTTCATATAACGAAAACCAATCCTGTAATTCCAATGCCAAAGAAGTAGATGTTACAGCTGCCTTAATGCGTTCCACCTGATTTGTTCCGATAACCGGAATCAATTGTGCGGGATGTTTCAATAACCAGGCAAGACATAAAACATCTGCCCCAACCTGGTATTTATCCGCCAAAACCTGCAATTTATTCCTAATTAAAGCATTTCCTGTTTCGTTAAAAATAGATCCACCGCCCAGAGGACTCCATATCATAGGTTTTATTTTCTCTTTATAAAGGAAATCAATACTACCGTCCGTCAGTGGATGAGGATGATTCAAGTTTAACTCAATTTGATTGGTAATCAAAGGGATATCTAAACGAGATTGTAAAAGTTGAAATTGTTGGGGCGTAAAATTAGAAACGCCAATATGCCTCACTTTACCGGATTTCACTAAATCGGAAAGCGTTTCCGCCACTTCATCTGGATTTAAAAGGGGGCTGGGTCTGTGCAGTAACAATACGTCCAGAAAATCGGTATTCAAATGTCGAAGAGAATTTTCTACAGAATACGTGATATGTTCCCTGCTGTAATCATAATGTTTAACCTTAGTCAGTGGCTTTTTCTGGCTTAATAATTGAATCCCACATTTAGAAATCAATTTAATTTGACTTCTCAAAGCGTTATTTCCTTTTAGCAATTTGCCAAAAAATAATTCATTACCATAATCATTATAGAGATCAGCATGGTCAAACGAATCAATACCTAATGAAAGACAAGTATCCAGAATATGAGAGATATCTTTTAGGGATTGCTTATTTTCATCCCAACGCCAAACCCCATAAACTATTTGCGATAGGGAGAATTTGGTCGTTAATTCAATGTGTTTCATTTTACGCTTTTTATTGTAATTGCTTCGTAGTTAAAGGTGTATCCGGTTCATTTTCGGGAATTCTACCCTGAATTTTTGCCAGTTTCTCGTTGGGTAATCTGTCCAGCACATATTTTTCAAACTTAATAGCCGATTCAATTAGAGGATAACCAGAGAAGATAAAAGACCTGATGCCCATATCCATGTATTTATTTATTTTGTCGATAATCTGATCCGGCGAACCTACAAGAGCGGCACCACATCCACTTCGGGCCTGACCGATACCTGTCCATAACAAGGCTTCAGCATAGCCATCTTTATCGGCGTTTTCCCTCAAATTATCTTGTTGAATTACCCCCATATTTTTTGCATCCTGCGCTCTGTTTTTAAGTTCCTCTCCTCGTTTAACTTCCAGTTTGGAGGTCAGTTTTTGTGTTGAAAGCCAGGCCTGTTCTTCATTTTCCTCCACAATGACATGAATTCGCAATCCAAAATCTATTTTTCTATTATAAGTAGCCGCACGTTTTGAAACATCTTCCATGGTATTTTTCAGACCTTCCTCTGTGTCCGGCCACATAAGAAACACATCGCAATATTGGGCACAAACGTCTCTGGCCTCGGGCGAAAAACCACCAAAATATAAAAGGGGACCTCCATTTTGCTGATAAGGCTTTACAGGTTCTGACGACAAATCAAATTGGTAAATTTCACCTTTAAAATGAATTTCATCCTGCGTCCAGGCCTGTCGAAGAATCTCTATAATTTCTCTGGTTCTTTGATATCTGACTTTGCCCTCTTCCCTCATTCCCGGCAGATCAGAATTGATAACATTTAAAGTAAACCGACCTTTTAATAAATGATCCAATGTGCTTATGGTTCTTGCCAACATAGGCGGGTGAAGTTCCCCAAAACGATGGGCAACCAACAGAGAAATATCTTGGACGGAGGGAGCAACAGCCGCAGCAAAAGTAAACGGATCTTGTCCGACCATGTAGGAGGAAGGAAGCAAAATATTATTGAAACCCAAATGCTCGGCTTTCTGAACTATTTGTTGACAATGTGCAAAATTACTTCTCCTGTGACCATCCAACTGACCTAAAAAGGCAGTATCCCCACCACATAAGTCGGCAAACCAAGAAATTTCCGCAGTTCTTCTGGAAGTTCTGATAGGTATCACAACGTCATTTTATTGATTATTGGATTTACTCTTGGAAAAATAATCAAATTATCTATTAAACCATAAAATAAATTGGCCTTACCCCTATTTTATCCGGAGTAAGGCCAATCTGAAAATTAAGGCTTTTTAATATTCAATATAAGCGATAGTTACTGACGATCCTGGTGTTGAAGCCCCCGGATCCATCTCCATCTTAAATAGTTTTCCTGCACCGCCCCCTGGAAGACTTAAACCTGCTATCGGGGATCCTGAGGAATACAAAAGGGCGCCTGTACCAGGGTCATAAATTTTCCAAACGGGGGCTCCTGCTGTTGCCAGAATAGTAAAACAACCGGCTGTTCTCCCACGTGGAACCATAATCTCATTTTTCAAAGGGTCATAAGTCCTGAAAGCCGGGACATTGCATAAGGATCGTTTGAAATATAAGCCAGGTACACCCATGCAATTTCTCTTTGGTCCAATGGGATCTTTTTC
>BJGN01000072.1:0-1544 GCA_014190515.1 Bacteroidota bacterium | reverse complement strand
ATAATTGGTTTTATAATTAATTTCACGAGCGATACGCAACGTTCCCTTTTATTTCAATTATTTTCAATATTTTTTAATGAGTGCATTCGATACAAACAAACAAGCCTGGGACCAAAGAGTAGATGTTCATTATCAATCTGAATTTTATGATGTCCCGGGGTTTTTAAAGGGTAAAGAGGTATTAAAACCTATTGAATTAGCATTGTTAGGTGATGTTAGGGACAAAACACTTCTTCATTTACAATGTCATTTTGGACAAGATACCCTCTCTTTAGCACGTTTGGGAGCTAAAGTTACTGGTATTGATTTTTCGCAAGTTGCCATTGATAAGGCAAATATGTTAGCCAAAGAACTTGATATAAAGGCAACTTTTGTTTGCGGGAATGTATTGGAAACGCCCCAACTCGTTTCTGAAAAATTTGATATTGTTTTTACCACCTACGGCGTATTAGGATGGTTACCTGACATGAATGATTGGGCAAAAGTGGTGAAAACCATGCTCAATCCAGGCGGGAAATTGATTTTGGTGGAATTTCATCCTGTGATATGGATGATGGACGACGAATTCAAAGGAATCGAGTATTCCTATTTTAAAGGAGACCCCATCGTTGAAACAAAAAATACTACTTACACTGACCAAAGTGGCGTTCAAATGGATACTTTCCAGGAAATAACCTGGAATCATTCGTTGGACGAGGTGTTAGGTGCCTTATTGGAGGTAGGCTTAACATTAACTCACTTTAAAGAGTATGCCTATTCACCTTATCCATGTTTTAGCCATATTAAAGAAACCTCGCCAGGGCAATACCAAATCATAGGACTGGAAGATAAAATCCCTATGGTTTACTCCTTAACAGCAGAAAATGAAAAATAAAAAATACGTTCAACTCTCCATATTATTATTGCTTCAATTTATGATTTGGGGATCCTGGTACGTTACAACGGGAACCTATCTGTTACAAACGCTGCATTTTTCAGGTAGAGAAGTGGGACTAGTATATGGTGCCATGTCCGTTGCGGCATTCATTTCGCCCATTTTTGTAGGATTTATAACCGATAAATATTTTTCAGCATCAAAAGTACTGGCGTTTCTTCATCTTGGAGGTAGTATATGCTTAGTTGCCATGTATTCATTTACGGACTTCAATGTTTTCTATCCGTTCACCTTACTTTATGCCGTTTTATATCTTCCTACGTTTGCGTTATCAAGCTCCTATGTTCTTCAACAACTGGAAGACCCTTCAAAACAATTTCCCGGGGTGAGGGTATGGGGAAGTATAGGATGGATCATAGCGGGTAATATTGTTGGCTTATTAAGTTGGGAAAAAACAGCCAACCCGCTGTTACTTTCTGCCAGTTTGAGTTTAATACTAGGTGTTTATGCCTTATTCTTACCCAAGGTTCCTTCTATAGAGGGAAAAAGTAGTCATTCTATTAAAGAATTTTTCTCTGTCGAAATAATTCAGCTTTTCAAACAGAGAGATTTTTTAGTCTTTATGATAAGCCTTACCCTATTGTATGCTATTCCCATTGCCTACTATTAT
>BJGN01000071.1 GCA_014190515.1 Bacteroidota bacterium | reverse complement strand
TCGCTAAACCTTATTTACTTACTTTCCCTCTCTGTCAATGAACTTTTTGTCGGTCTTAATCATTTTGTCAATAATCCTCCTCGAACCATCAACCAAATCTCAACCTATCTGAAAACACCCGTTGGTGTTTCTCTTTCTTACTCAATTTCGGGCTGCAAACATAAAAAGTTAAATACTAATAACAAAACTTTTTATACCCTTTCTTAAAACTCTTTTTTCCCTTCCCTAACCCACACCTCTTTCTCTTCGGGCTGCAAAAGTAAGAAGTTATTTCATATTAACCAAACTTCCTGTAATCTTTTTTTTATTTTCTTTTCCCTCGCTGCTTAACCTCTTTCCTAAACTCTTTCGTTTCGGGAGTGCAAATATAGAAAACTTATTTAGCTTTTACACATCTCTTCAATATTAATTTTATACCCTTATTTTACCTTTAGAATTATCCTCCTTTTTAGAGCGTAATTCACCCTTTTTTATGTTGATTTGGCGTTCTGTATGTAACTATTTATTTAAATCTACGCGATATCCCAAATTATATTTTTTTCAATCTTTTCTTTTTATTTTTGAGTGCATAAGTATACTCATCGCGCTACTTATAAACTCCATTAAGGGCGCTGTCTGCATTACCTTGATTTCCATTAATATACGACTTTCGCCCTGTAAGAAAGCCAGAATTCTTTGTATAGGATTTCTTTTGAACAAACGCATAAATAATTGTTCCCCCGGATATGTTTTTTCCTCTAATACTCTTAGAAGAACTTTGTCATACCACTGAAACCGATTAAAACGCGATGTTTCTCCTGGATTTCTACCTATTTCTAATGCTTTTACTATTCTTTCAACTCTTCTTTGAATATTTATAAAAGTGAATCCTGTGGAAGATCGTGTATCGCCACCTGCCATACCAATATATATAGTACGACCTTCTACTTCTTTAAAAGAAGCTCCTGTCATTGGTATATTTCCGTTCTCTTCCTGATTGATGTCATAATCTTCTCTCTTTAGGTTCCAATGCTTCTCTAAATAAACCTCAATGATAGCCTGATATTGATTTTCCGATAAATGTATTCTTGAAAATATGGCAATTTCAACCAATGCTTCATTTTCATTATAGGGTAAAACGTACATAAATCTTGTTTCATCCATTTGAGGCGTTCTAAAATCCATGAAGTGAGCCTCCTTTGAATTAAAGGTTGGTATCATAGTTTTTATAAACCAACCTTTAAAGTGCTGATCAAGATATAGGTTATTTATTTTATCTATTTTCTGATATGGAATACTACTAAAACACCATGACGCCGTAAATTCTCCATCATTAGTAACCACGTGAGCGACATCATTTTCTGTGTAAATTTTTGTAATGTCAGCATGAACCCATTTAATATTTTTTTTATTCCCTATCTTATCCTTTGCAAACTGATAAAAATCTTGCGCACGCAACATCTTATAACTATATGGCTTAATATTTCTGGTAAGTATTTCACCGTCGCCATCTATCCTGAGATTTTGCCATTTATGGAAAATAATACTTTCAAAGTAACTTTCATCCTTTTCCCAAAAGCACCAGGTTCTATCATTAGTGCTTTTTGAATCCTTATCAATGATTATTATATTTTTATCTTTTAATTCAACTGAATCTGCCAAACGACAAGCAAGGCTTAGACCCGCTGCACCTCCACCAGCAATAATGATATCTGCTTTATCCATTATTTGAATTTAAAATTTTACGTCCAACATTAATAATACATTAAAATAAATCCATTGTATAATCAGGTAAGGTAACAATAGAGGGGACTGAAACTTTAACTTAAATGCATGAAGCGGAAACGACACTAAAAATCCAATAACACACCAAGCCAAATAATTCTGGATAGGCACCACATTGGATTCCCATTTCCAATAATCCAGGTTTATAGCCACAGGTTCAATAAAATAATCATAACAAGCAATTAAAACACCTGAAAAAATAGAAAGTGACCACTTATTTGAAAAAAACCTTAGTGAAAGGTTATTTATAGCCAAAGCTAAAACCAGCCAATTGAAAGCTATAACAAGTGGCACCCCTAGTACCTTTAAATGCATATTACTTCCATAATGGTAAGAACCAAAGATTTTTCCCGTTGCTACACCTATTGCTTCCATAGAAAAAGTAAATAAATAAACGGGAATAATCCAAAAAAAAAGGGTTTTACCTTTGTTACTATTTAATATGTCTATTAGTAAATAGGTGTTCATCCCAAAAAGAAATAAATCGGTCATCGAAAATGCAATGACCCTTAGTTGGGGTAAACTATGAGCTACAATACCCGAGGTATAAAAAAACAGAATTACACCGACACCTTTTGGAACATTCAGACGTTGTAACCATTTAAGGAGAGAGCCCATAAACAAGGTGATTTTAGAATAAGTTAAATCGGAGTCTAAAGGCGGAACTGAATATAAGTACTACTTTACGACTGTCCCTTACCCTAATTCTTTCTTCTTTGACCTTAGTTGGGGAGGCAGATTTAATTTTTTGAAAAAGTTTTATATAATATTTGTAAGCTAAATACACTCCGAAACGCACCCCTTGAGGTAATTGGGTAATTCCTAACAGGGCATCATCAAAATCTTTTTTTATATCAGATTCTATCTGTAGTTTATCAACCAAACTAAAACTGCGAAAATCCACCCCTGGAAAATATACTCTACCTCTTTCATCAAAATCACTTTTAATATCTCTTAAAAAATTAATTTTTTGAAAAGCCGAACCTAAACTTCTGGCTGAAGCATATAAATGTTTATACAAATTTTCGTCACCATTCACAAATACACGCAAACACATTAATCCAACTACTTCGGCAGAACCATATATATATTTTTGATACAGATTGTCCTCGTAAGCATTTAAATTTAAATCCATTTCCATGCTATCCAAAAAGGCATCGATTAATTCCCTTTCAATATTATATTTATTAACTACATTTTGGAAAGAATGCAGCACCGGATTCAAACTAATACCTGACTCAATGGCCTCAAAAGTGTCCCTTCTAAATTTATCCAATAGTTCCTTTTTAGGAAAATCATGAAAAGTATCCACGATTTCATCGGCAAAACGAACAAAGCCGTAAATTGCGTAGATAGGCGCGCGGTATTTTTTATCAAAAACCCTTATACCCATTGAAAACGAAGTACTATATCGTCTTGTTATTAGACTACTGCATTCTAAGCAAGTTTGATTGTAAAGGGACAACATAGGATGAATATTTAGAGAACTAAAATTAAAACAATTTTGCAATTTCCTTTGCTACAACTTCACCTGAAATCAAGGACGGTGGCACGCCAGGCCCTGGAGTAGTCAATTGACCTGTAAAAAAGAAATTTGAAATATTCTTGTTCCTAAGTTTGGGCTTCAAAAAGGCTGTCTGCAACAGTGTATTAGCTAAGCCGTAAGCATTTCCTTTAAAAGCATGATAATCGGTAATAAAATCCCGATGTGCATAAGAACGCTTAAAGATAATATGTTTATTTATATCTTGCCCGGTTAATTTTTCCAAACGATTCATAACCAAATCAAAATAAAATGCTCTTTTTTCATCATTATCATCTAAGCCAGGAGCTAAAGGTATGAGAATAAATAAATTTTCGAACCCTTCCGGTGCCAATGTATCATCGGTTAAAGAAGGCACAGAGACATAAAAGAGGGGTTTTTCAGGCCAGGCAGGGTGATCATAAATATCTATGGCATGTTGATTAAAGTCCTCATCAAAAAATAAATTATGATGAAGTAAGTTAGTAACTCTTTTATTCACACCGATATAAAACAGTAAAGAAGAGGGAGCCATAACTCTGGATTCCCAATATTTTTCAGTATAGTTACTATATTTTTTTTCAAGGACTTGTTGATCCAAATGTTGATAATCTGCACTACCAACTACAATGTCAGCATCGAAATCCTCTGTTTTTGTTACTACTTTTCGAGCTACACCCTGTACTACCTCTATATTTGTGACCTCATGGTCATATTTAAACTTTACACCTAACTCTTCAGCCAGAGATACCATGGCTTTTATGACTTCAAACATCCCTTTTTTAGGATACCAGGTACCCAGCCTCATATCGGCGTAATTCATTAAACTATAAAGCGCGGGCGTATTTTGAGGTGTTGCGCCTAAGAATAAAACGGGAAACTCAAGAATTTTCAATAATTTTGGATGCTTGAATAATTTTCTTACATGTTTTGCCATAGATTGGAAAATCTGAAGTTTGAACGCACTGACCAGCAGACGCAGTTCTGCAAACTCCATGATTCCATGACTTGGTTTGAAAACGAATTCACTTATTCCAACGTCATATTTATATTTTGCCTCTTTCAGAAACTTCCTGAGAGAAAATTTACTTCCCTTTTCATAAGACTCGAATAACTCCTCTTGTGCTTTTTCATCTGTTGGAAGATCGACAAAATCATCTTTTCCAAAAAACACCCTGTAGGAAGGATCAAGTCGAACTAAATCATAATAATCAGATGTTTTTTTTCCAAATTGCTCAAAAAAACGATCAAAAACATCTGGCATCCAATACCAGCTCGGGCCCATATCAAAGACAAAACCATTTTCTTCAAACTTACGTGCCCTCCCTCCAGGAGAGCTGTTTTTCTCTAAAACCGTTACATCAAAGCCAGCTTTTGCTAAAAAACAAGCTGCTGATAGACCTGAAAAACCCGAACCAATGACAACTACCTTTTTCAATTTTTTCTTTTTGGTTTTAACAGAAAAGAAAGATGAATGTTTAAACTTTAAGAATTATTTGGGAACGGCCTGCCAGTTCAGGAAACCTCCCTCCAAATCGTAAATATCTTTAAAACCCATTTCTTTCAGAATTATTAAAGCAGAGGCACTTCTGCGTCCAGACCTACAATAAATAGCTACCGGTTTATTTTTATTTAAAGATTTAGCTATAGTTTGTTTGAAATTGGGGTCATTAAAATTAATATTTTTAGCTTTATCAATATGCCCGGCTAAGAATTCTTCAGGCGTTCTTACATCCACTAACTGTGCTTTGCTCAAACCAATGATTTCTTTAAAAACCTCTTTTTTAACCACTCCGCTTTCGGAAACCTTTGATGCGGAACTTAACCTATGTTGACAGCTTGCCATTAAACTGACAGCAATTAAAATAAACGATAAGATTCTTGTCATTTTTAGCTTTTTGTTAGAAAAATTAAAACTAATCAAAATCATTTGGAATCATGCTCTGTCTTGTTTCTTTTTTCTGAATACCAAAAGCATATCTTACATTTAAACCAATTCTGCGATTATCCCCGTATCTATCCCCCTGAGTATAAACATTTCCCTGTTGGAGGCTAAATTGGGTAACCATCGTTCTGAAAATATCATTTGCGTTAAGAGAAATAACTAATTTTTTATTTAAAAAAGATTGATTGATACTAATATTGAGCTGACCGAAAGTCTTTAATTCGTAGAAATTCTGAAGACCACGAAGTAACATGAAGCCGTTAATATTAATTTTTGTTTCTTTGAATAACTTTATTTGGTGGAAAGTAAAAAAGCGCCAGCTTCCTCTGCTGAAAGTCAGCGGCTTATTTTCATAAACCCCATCATATTCACTTAGATTATACTGGGTTCCTACGACAAAAAAGTATTTGCCTCCTGGAGGAATAGCCGCAATGAGTCTAAAATAGGTTTCTCTGTTTTTTCCAACATTATCAAAAGTACGAACCAATATATTACTATTGATTTTATCCTGATACACTACATTTGAAAAAATATCAGAAATATAATTTCTACCAACGGCAAATATGGGCATATTATCAAAGCTAATATTTGCCTCTATATTGTCTGTAAACTGAGGTTGTAAAGAAGGATTACCCGTTTCGTAAAGATATTCATCTATATATCTGATAGCTGGGTTCAAATTTTGATAATCAGGCCTATTGAGGGTTCGTCGATAAATTAAGAATGCATTTAATTCATAACTAGCTATTTTAAAGATAGGTTTACTAACATATATGTAGGGAAAGAAATCCAATCGCTGAATTAGAAAACTGGTATCATAAGGAATTTTTTGATTCCCGTTCATAAAAGTATTCTCTGCTCTTACCCCAGATTTTAATCTAATGTTTCCTGGTAAAGATTTTGAAAATTGAACATAAGCCGCCGTAATATTTTCTGTATAATTAAAAGCATTTGTTCTTATAGGGTCAACTTTTCTTACTTTATTTAGATTAATAAAATAATCTGCCTGGCTTTCAAAATTTTGAAAAGTACCTTTAAAACCTAACTCCATTTTAATAGACAAAGGTAAATTGAGGGTAAGATCACTTTGAGCTAGAAGAAATTTTCTCTTTTGAACGGCATCACCATTTCCCTCTATAACATTGACGATGGGAGATGAAAACATAGAATTATAGAATTGAGCTGCCGTATTTTGACTGTAAGTCAAACTAATTTTAGTATCCCATTCTAATTTTGTACTATCATTTTTAAAATTTAAACCAAGGTCTTGATTTAGACCTGTAAAACGATTTTCGTTATCTATTGAATTTAGATTTTCCGAGAGAATTTGATTTTCAATGGATTGAATGCGCGTTAAATTTTCTGCGGCAGTCTCACTGGTATTTAAGTTAATTCTTGTATCAGCGCTAAGATTCCATAGCTTTTTTAGATCCCTATTAAGGCCAAAGCCAATAAACCCCTGAGTGCCTGGGGTTCGGGTTTTAGCATTTTGATTAATCGTCGAGCCAAATGCACCATTCCTCGATGAATTCAGTTCATCGAGTCCATCTCTTTTCAGGTAATTTAAATTTAGGTAAGAAGCTTGATTTTCCCCTCCATTATTTAGATTAAAACCAATAGATTGATTTCCATAAACACCCTGATTCATTGAAGAATTTATGGAACCATTTTGACCAATTTTAACTCCTTTTTTTAACACTACATTTACTATACCACCAGAGCTTGCGGCATCAAATTTTGCAGAAGGCGTTCTCAAAACTTCAATTTTCAGAATACTGGCAGGAGGCAAGCTTCTCAAAATGGAGGCGATATCCTGAGCGCTCATTTTCTGTTCTCTTCCATTTATATAGACAATAGCAGGGCTGGCACTATTCAAAAAAATATTTCCGTCCTGATCGACAAAAAGGCCGGGTGTTTTTTCCAGGACCTCTAAAGTACTCATACTACTTTCTGCTAAAGGTTCGGGATCGATAATCATTTTATCATCTTCCTGAGTAATTAGCGGACGTTTGGCCACGATAGTCACTTCACCGAGATCTAAGGCTGATTCCTCTAAAATAATATCCAGATTATATGAATTCTTTTCTACCCTTATATTAGAAATATTTTCTTTAAACCCGATATAATTAGCATAAATGGTATAGATACCAGGACTCATTTTCGGGAACTGGGCTACCCCATTAATATCTGTGACCTCATTGAGGGTTAATGAGTCACTCGCCCTGATGACCTGTACAGTGGCGCCAATAAGCGGTTCTTTGTTTTTATCTTTAACTACGAATTTTAAAGATTGTGCATCCAATTGAAAGAAGATCAAGAAGACGAAGGAAGAAAAGGATAGGAATTTAACCATTATTAAAGTTGTGAACTTATAGAAACCTGAAAGGCTCAAAAGAGTTTAGTTCCAATGTTTTAAAAAATAAAATGGATAAATGAATTAAATGATGCTACAAAAAAGTTATTTTGTCACAATAAAATTTCAATAAAATGCGAATATGTATTTACTGTGCATCGAGTGCTAAAATCGATGAAATATATTTTGAGGCAACCGAAAGATTGGCAAAGATTTTAGTAAATTCAGGCGTGCAAGTAATTTATGGAGGTGGAGGTCACGGATTAATGGGAAAACTTGCGGATACCGTATTAGCACAGGGTGGACAAATAAAAGGAATCATGCCTCAATTTATGAATGAGGTAGAATGGGCTCATAAAAGTGTAACTGATTTTGAATTTACGAAAACAATGCACGAGCGAAAGGCAAAATTTCTTGAGAATATTGATGCATTAATAGCCCTTCCGGGAGGAACCGGAACTTTGGAGGAATTATTGGAGGCTATTACTTTAAAGAGATTGGGTCAATTTACGAAGCCAATTATTATTTTAAATACAAATGGTTACTACGATCCACTGATACTAATGCTTAAACGATGTGTTGAAGAAAAGTTTTTAAGACCTATCCATGCTGAAATGTGGACTTTTGTACATCAACCAGAGGAAGTAATGTCCGCTATCAATCAATCTATGGAATGGGATGAAAATGCCATTTCATTTGCAGCCGTTTAAAAATAAGGAAAAATGACAAAGCCCAGATTAACTTTTTCCCAAATAATCAATATGAACGTTGGTTTTTTTGGTATTCAATACAGTTTTGGCCTTCAGCAAAGCGCTGTAAACCCAATATATGATATGTTGGGTGCACAACCAGACCAGATTCCCTTATTAAACCTTGCAGGTCCAATGACGGGATTATTAATTCAGCCGATTATTGGTGCCTTAAGTGATAAAACCTGGCACCCTAAATATGGGCGGAGGAAACCTTATTTTTTCATTGGTGCGTTATTTTGTAGTATTTGTTTATTCATTTATCCATTCAGCAGTACGTTATGGATGGCTGCGGGTTTATTATGGGTATTAGATGCCGCCAACAATACTGCCATGGAGCCATACAGGGCTTTTATTGCTGACAAACTACCCGAAGAACAATACGGCACAGGCTTTCTATCTCAAAGCTTTTTTACCGGTTTAGGTATTACTTTAGCAAATATCTCTCTTTTTATTTTTCAGATATACATACCTGGTCGTTCAGGATCTTTACCAAATTGGGTGTATGCTTCTTTCTTTTTAGGAACGGTGTGTTCCATCGGTTCTGTTGCATGGAGCATGTATAAAACACCTGAAATTCCTCCCTCTGACGAAGAAATAGCCTGGATTAAGCGAAAAAATGAGGGCATGCCTCACCCTGTTGTTCAATTTTTCCTGTCCATTATAACTACTTTATTAGCCTTTGTCATTCTCATAATACTGTTAATACCTTCCTTATTTTATCCTAAATTGTTACGGGATATCATTGACAAAACGGAAAAGAATACATTTTTACGTATCATATTTGCTCAAAACTTAGAAATCATAGAGGCTATTATCGTTATGCCACCTGTGATGTGGAAATTGGCGTTAATATATTTATTTCAGTGGTATGCGTTATTTTGTTATTGGCAAAATGCGGCAAAAAGTATTGCTCAATCTGTTTGGAAAACCTCTCCGTCCTTAAACAAAGTTTTATATGAAGAGGCGGTAGGTTGGACAGGATTGGTCAATGGCTGGTATAATGTGGTCACTTTTTTATCGGCGTTTGGGTTAGTCGGACTAGCCAGAAAGTTTGGTCCAAAACAAGTTCACTTTATTTGTTTGTTATTGGCAGGCGGAGGTTTGTTAATGTTCCCGTTTATTGAAAACAAATACCTGCTTTTCGCTCCAATGACTGGTTTTGGGGTCGCCTGGGCCAGTATGATGGGTGTTCCTTATTTACTTGTAGTCAATGATATTCCGAAAGAAAGGTATGGTGTATATATGGGAATTATTAATATGATGATTGTAATTCCTATGATTTTTCAAACGCTTACGTTCGGATTTATATCAAAAAACTTTTTGAATAACGACCCTGGAAAGGCTATTTTTTTTGCCGGTGTACTATTAATTTTTGCAGCATTGGCCACTTTGAGAATCAAAAATATTCAAAAAGAATAGCAGAAAATTTCATCTGATTAGTATAACTTTTCCAGTACTGATTAAATCTGTTTCGTTGTGAACCTGATACATATACATTCCACCTGGAAGCATGACGCCGGCATCGTCTTTGCCATCCCATTCCATTTGATAATTCCCTGGAGGTAATGCATTTCCATCGAGGATTTTTTTGACCATTCTACCGTTCACATCTACTATTTTAAGATTTAATTTCTCCATTTTAACTAAGGAAAATGAAAAAGTGACTGATTCAACTGCCGGATTAGGAAAAACCAGTTCATCTGTATAATTGGCATTCCATAAGACTGGAATCCCTGTTGAAACAGAGTCATAGCAGCTATTTTTTGGAATAAAGTAGGTCGCTGCTACGTCTTTATTTTTTCTGGTTGCTGTTTCGTTCTTGGGTAAATAAACTTTCACATATTCTACTTTTACGCCATTAGGAGAAACATTAACCCTTAAATGCCCTGAATTGGGTAAAATTAACCCTTCATAATAACCATAATCCTTCGCATAATTTACATTTGAAAAATTAGGGTGGCTTGGTTGAGGAACCTCCTGATAAATCAAACAATCTTTTTCCTGTTTTCCAAAGAAATGATCGTGGCCATGAAAAAAAATATTGACTTTATGCTCCTTGAGTAAATCCCTTATTGGTTTGTACCAATTTGGTCTATTTTGGGTAAAACCTGGGGAATTATTTAAATTCTTGCCCCCCCATTCATAAAAATCTGAAAATTCAGACCCACCTCTTCCATTTTTATCTCCACCGACTAATTGGTGAGAAAACACAAATTTAAAAGTTGCTTTACTGGATTCCAGCGTTGATTTAAGCCAATCATACTGATTTTTTCCCAAAGTCCAACGCCACCCATTCAAAGAATCTGGTTTCACATTTGTGTACCAATATGGGTCCAACACTATAAATTGAGCATCTCCCCATTCCCAGGAATAATAATTTTCCCGAAGGTCAACAAAATCGTGTTTCATATTATCACCGGAATAAAATGAATCAGGGGTAGGATTTAAAAAGTACTTTTTCCTTTCCAACGTTCCCCAAACGGCTACATTATTAGCTGTTCCATTTCTTGTCCAACCACTTTCACCCTCATGATTTCCAAGAACAAGAAACATGGGAACGGCATGAGATTGAATGGCATAATAGTCACGCATCAATTTAGCTCTAAAATTAATAGTATCTCTGGTAATAATATTTGATGCATTTTTCAGTTTATCAGACATCAAAACATCACCCAGATCAACCATAAAATCTGGATTATCTTCTAATTGATTTAACAAACACCTTTTATAGACAGCACTATCACTTTGTTCATCTAAATGTGGGTCGGCTTGAATGATAAATGTAAAGGGAGTCCCTTTAGATCTTTGGGTATGAAACTGACCTTGTTTCCTTGTAATTAAGGAATTTTCACCGGGTTTACGATGTACAACACGATAATAATACCTGGTATCGGGCAATAAATTATCCAGGATAATTTCAACAGGTTCATCTGCCTGATAGGTTTTCCAAGGAGTTTGACTAGTATAGATGTCTGATGTAAGTCCAAATTTGATAGCTACCTCTGCAACTTCTGAAAAAATAAGTTGCAAAGTGATAGATTTATCTGTTGGTCTTCCAAGCATTTCTTCATGTCGAACCGTTTGAGCTTGTAAATACATTGAAACCAGTATTCCAGACCAAATAAGTATAAAACTTTTCATAATAGATTTTTTAGTTTGATGGCTATTTCATAAAAAAGTTTAAATCCAAATTATAATTTTCACAATAAAAAAGACCTTATCTGATATTGCTTATTAAAAACTTATCGTATTTTGTTGATTAAGGATAAATCAACAAACAAATGAGCGAAAAATGGAATCGCCGCGCATTTTTGCGTGGGGCTGCTGCCACGGGAGCGGCGTTAACTTTAGGTGGTGTTTTAAAAGGTTCTACCCCGGGTGATGCCACGGCGGAATCAACATTAAGAAATAGCATTAAAAGCGAAGCAAATCCCCTGCGTATTGGATTTATAGGGGTGGGTTTGCGAGGTCAGGGACATTTAAGTCTTGCCTTAGATAGAAAGGATTGCGTGGTAACGGCTATTGCTGATATTGATCCTGACATGATAAAACGGTCTAAATCACTGATAGAAAAGAAAGGAGGAAAACCCGTTGAGGTGTATGATAAAGGGGAAAATGATTATTTGAATATGCTAAAGAAGGCCCCCCTGGATGCTGTAATTATTGCAACTCCCTGGGAATGGCATTCAAAAATGGCCATAGCGGCCATGAAAGCAGGAAAATATACAGGTGTTGAGGTATGCGGAGCCTTTTCGGTTGAAGAATGTTGGGAAATGGTTCATGTCCACGAGGAAACGGGAAGCCACTTATTTTTCCTTGAAAATGTGTGTTACCGACGTGACGTGATGGCCGTTTTAAATATGGTTCGTCAGGGGATGTTCGGCGATTTAATCCATCTGGAAGGTGGATATCAGCACGACTTGAGAAATGTAAAATTTAATGCTGCAACAGCTCCTCATAACGGCGTAGAATTTGGCGAAAATGCCTATAGTGAGGCCAAATGGAGAACTCAACATTCTGTCAGCCGAAACGGAGATCTTTATCCGACACATGGCGTTGGCCCTGTGGCTAATTATCTTAATATAAATAGGGGTAATCGCTTCCTTTATCTGACTTCCATATCCTCTAAGGCGATGGGATTACATGATTATGTTGTAAATCATCCAAAAGGGGGAGAAAATCATCCCAACGCAAAAGTTGAATTTGCCTTAGGCGATGTAGTTACTACTCTAATCAAAACGGCAAATGGCGAAACGGTCACTCTTTATCACGACACGAATCTACCCAGACCCTATTCTTTAGGATTCAGAGTTCAAGGAACCAAAGGAATATGGATGGACGTCAATAAATCATTGTATATAGAGGGCGTTAGTGCCAAACCACACCAATGGGATGCTGCGGAAACCTATTTAGCTAAATACGATCATCCCCTTTGGAAAAAGTACGAAGCACAAGCTACGGGTGCCGGGCACGGAGGCATGGATTTTTTCTTACTTCACGCGTTTGTAGAAGCAGCCAAAGTCAACGAACCAGCCCCAATTGATGTGTACGATGCGGCCGTATGGATGGCCATTACGCCATTATCTGAACAATCCATTGCTGCGGGCAGTGCGCCCCAGCCATTCCCTGATTTTACCAGGGGAGGATGGATGAAACGCCCTGTTGTATTTGCATTAGGCGATCAATATTAATTGCTCCTTTTATCTTTGAGCCAAGTGGAAAAGGTTTTTTCAACCTTTTCCACTTTTGGTTTAGACACACTTAATATATAAGGTTGATAAGGATTTTGGGGGTAATAATTTTGGTGATATTCCTCAGCCGCCCAAAATTCTTTAGCCTCTGTCACTTGAGTTACAATAGGTGATAAGAAACTTTTAGTTGCTGTAAGTTCATTAATGTATTTTTCTGCAGCCTCTTTTTGTGCTAATCCATGATAAAATATAGCAGAGCGATAACTTTCCCCTCTATCGGGACCTTGTCTGTTTAGTGTAGTTGGATCATGAGCCACAAAAAAAACTTTTAATAAGTTTTCAAAAGAAATAATGGCTGGGTCGAAATAAATATTTACCGCTTCAGCATGTCCGGTATTTTCTGCACAAACTTCCTCATAGGTTGGATAATCCAATGAACCACCAGTGTATCCACTTATTACAGCTACCACGCCATTAAGTCTGTCGAATGAAGCTTCTGTGCACCAAAAGCAACCTCCTGCAAACGTTGCTACACTTAAATTATCCAGATTTTTACCTTTTATATAATCACTGATTCTCATCACTCCTGTTGGAGATTTTTCTCTTTGTTTTTCTTTTTTACCTACATTTTGGGCACAACTGTTAAAAGTAATTAAAAAGACGCTGAAAAGCAGGAGCAATGATTTTTTCATTTTAATATTTTTATCTTTAAACAAAAATTAAGGTCTGCGGTTCACGGTAAAAAAAATCTCAGGGAAATGAAAATTGTTTCAAATCATCCGGAAGAATATTTATCATTAATTCCTATTGAAAAAAGAGACTCCTTTATCAAATTAAGGGAAACTATTCTTCAACATTTACCTGAAGGATTTGAGGAATGCATCATTTATGACATGATTGGCTACGTAGTTCCTAAATCAATGTACCCGGCAGGTTATCATTCTACACCACATTTGCCATTACCTTTTTTAAATATTGGCATTCAGAAAAATTTTATTGGTTTTTATCATTTTGGCCTATATGCTGACCCGTCATTACTTCAGTGGTTTCAGGCAGAATATCCAAAACATGCAACGTCCAAATTAGATATGGGCAAGAGCTGCGTACGATTTAAAAAACAAATACCTTATGCACTCATCGGAGAACTGATTGAGAAAATGAGCCCTT
>BJGN01000070.1 GCA_014190515.1 Bacteroidota bacterium | reverse complement strand
AATCGCTTTGGAGAAGAGTTTACGCCGCATGAATCTCTGGTTGAGTATGTAAAACACGTGGCTGATAACAGTTCTCAGGTGAAATTGATAGAATACGGTCGTTCTACTGAGAATAGACCCTTATTATTGACTTTTATTTCAACACCTGAAAATCTGGCTAATTTAGAACAAATCAGGACTAACAACCAAAGAAGAGCGGGATTACTCCCCGGGAAAACAGATCCTAAATGGGACAATCTTTCCATTGTCTGGCTAAGTTTTGGTGTTCATGGAAATGAGGCATCTTGTTCTGAAACGGCGATGATTACTCTTTTTGAATTGGCCGGTGCTGCAGATGATAATATCAAGAAACAACTTAAAAATACACTGGTTATATTAGACCCGAGCTTGAATCCGGATGGATATTCCAGATATACTCATTGGTACAAGCAAGTGGCTAATAAAACACCTGATGTACGGCCAGAAAGTAGGGAGCACCAGGAACCCTGGCCGAGAGGCAGGCCAAATCATTATTATTTTGATCTTAACAGAGATTGGGCCTGGCAAACACAAGTGGAAACGCAACAGCGCGCCATACAATATTTGAGTTGGATGCCACAAATTCATGCCGATTTTCACGAACAAGGCTATTCCAGTCCTTATTATTTCGCTCCGGCTGCTAATCCATATCATAGTTATGTGACAAAATGGCAAAAAGATTTTCAATTTCAAATTGGTAAAAATCATGCCAGGTATTTCGATGCAAATGGATGGCTTTATTTTACCAGAGAAGTTTTTGACTTACTATATCCAAGTTATGGCGATACTTATCCAACGTATAACGGGGCCATTGGAATGACTTACGAGCAAGGAGGCATTGGAGCTGGTCTGGCTATCCTTTTGCCAAATGGCGATACGTTGAGATTGTCTGATCGAATAGCCCACCATAAAACAACCGCTCTTTCTACCGTTGAAATGGCCGCAAACAATGCCGCCAGATTAAATACAGAATTCGCAGCTTTCTTTAAAAAATCGTCGGAGAATCCTACCGGGATGTATAAAACTTATGTAATAAAAAAGTCGGCCGTCCCAGATCGGTTAAAAAGATTCTGTGCTTTGCTTGATAAAAATGGCATCAGTTATGGCACTGCTTCAAAAAAAATGAATGTATCGGCTTATCAATATGAAACTGGTAAGAATACTTCTCTAGAAATAGAATCGGGAGATTTGATGATCAATGCTTGTCAACCAAGAGGTATGATGGCACAAATTTTACTTGACCCGGAAGTGGAGGTTCAAGATTCAAATACTTACGATATCACGGCCTGGTCTCTTATTTATGCTTATGGACTACCTGGGTTTGCCACTCAAACCTGTATCGAGCCTGAGGTGAAAGGTTTTGTTTTCGATAAACCCGCTGCACTCAACACAAAAAGTAATTATGCCTATTTGGTGAAATGGGAATCTTTGGAGCAAGCGGTATTTCTAACAAAGGTTCTTAAAAAGGGGGTTCAGGTAAGAGTGGCTAATGAACCTTTTTTAGTTGAAGATCAGTCTTATGATAGGGGCACTTTAGTGATAACCAGAGGAGATAACCCTAAAATATCAAATTTATCAGATATAATTTCTGCTACGGCTGGTGAAAATAAAGTAAAAATAACTTCTGTTGCCACGGGCTTTGCCAATGCAGGAAGTGATCTGGGTTCAAGTAATTTTCAGTTACTGAAATCGCCCAACGTAGCTGTTTTAGGGGGTGAACAGGCTAATGCTAATGATCTGGGGCATCTTTGGTTCTATTTAGAACAGGAATTGAATATGTCAGTGGCTATTTTGGATGCTGCAAGAATGGACAGATATAATCTAGATGCTTATAATGTCATCATTGTTCCCGAGGGTTATTTCCGATTTTCAGATAATATGCTAAGTTCTTTTTCCACTTGGGTAAGAAAAGGGGGAAGATTAATTATTCTGGGCGATGCCTTGTCCCTCGTAAGTGGTAAATCGGGATTTGCACTGAAAAATAATGAGGAGGATGCTTCAAAATCAACGGTTAAAAATATAGTATTGTCTGATTACACAGGAGATGATCGCAGGGAATTAAGTGAAGGCACTCCGGGAGCTATCTTTAAAGTAAAATTAGATAATTCGCACCCTTTAGCTTACGGACAGTCAGATGCTTATTTTTCATTGAAGACGACGAATACTACCTTTAAACTGAGTGGTGAAAATGCCTATAACATAGGTATTACAGATAAGTCGTTCAAACCAAGTGGCTATGTAGGCTATAAGGCTTTGGAAAAATTTAAAGAATCTTTGGTTATAGGTGCCGAGTCAGTAGGGCAGGGCAGTATGGTTTATTATGTAGATAATCTGCTTTTCAGAGATTTCTGGGATAATGGGAAATTTTTATTCAGTAATGCTTTGTTTTTTAGGTTCTAAAAAATGGAGCTTTCTCTTCTTGGCCGTTTTTTCAGGTGGTTTATTGTTAGCTCAAAAACTACCTGAAAAAACCATGCCTTTAGGGAAATTGGCACTTGAAACCGTTAAACCCGTTAGATTTCCAAAAGTAGATAATCAAAAATTACTTGCAGAAGAAGTAGAAAAACGAAAGAAGGGACTAAATCCTTCTTTTGCTATTACCAGAAATACATCTCTTAAGCCCGCTACGCACGGCGAATGGACGACCTCAAAGGATGGTCCGAACGAAATATGGAGGCTGCGTATTCAATCGGCAGGCGCATTATCCCTGAATTTGGGCATATCCGATTTTTATCTTCCCCCAAACGCCAGATTATGGATATATAACCTTTCTATGGATCAGATAGAGGGGCCGTTTACTTATAGTGATAATGAATTACACGGTCAAATGTGGACTCCTGCTATTCTGGGTGATGAGTTGGTTTTGGAGGTTTCACTACCCACCGTCGAGAAAAAATGGTTGAAAATGACCGTCGAAAAGGTAAATCACGATTTTCAAGGCATTTTTTCTATGTTATCGGGTAGTTGTCACCTCGATGTGGCTTGCGGGTCAAGAGAGGGTTGGAAGTTAGTAGATAATTATAGGGAAGTGATGAGGTCGGTGGGTATGTACACCATTAATGGTCGAAATTTTTGTTCCGGAGCGTTAGTTAATAATGGGAGAAATGATTGTAAACCTTATTTTTTAAGTGCATTTCATTGCGATGTCACCACCTCCAATGCACCTTCTGTAGTTGTTTATTGGAATTATCAACATTCTGTTTGCAGACCTTTATTGTCGCAGGCGAATGGTGCTAACGGAGACGGTTCAAAAGCCTTATTCAATACGGGTGCTTTTTTTCGTGCCGGATTTTCACCTACCGATTTCATTTTATTAGAATTGGATGACCCTGTTCCCGATGCTGCTAATCCATATTATGCCGGTTGGAATGCCACCTCGGTTTTACCTGAGGATACCCTCGTTTGTGTTCATCACCCTAATACCCAGGAAAAAAGAATTTCTATTTCCTATCGAAAAACATATAGAGGGCAGTGGGGGCAATTAGCAAATGAAGTGTCTTTTGGAAATCATCTTATTATTCCCAGATGGGATGTGGGTACCACGGAAGACGGTTCTTCGGGAGGTCCTTTGATTAATAAAAATCAACAAATTGTAGGGCAATTACATGGAGGATCTGCCAGTTGTTCAAATAACTCTTTTGATGCTTTTGGCTGGTTTCACAGTTCTTGGATTGGCGGCGGAAGTCCCATGAACAGATTAAGTGAATGGCTTGATCCTGAAAATCGTGGGATAACAAGTATATTGGGTAGAAACGGAGTACTTTGTAAAAAAGGATTGGCAGCAAGTGTTACTAAAGTTAATATTTGTACCCCAAACAGTGCCAGTGCTCAGATTTTTACCGGCTCAGCTTTTTCAGCGCCCATTACGTTTGATCTGGTAGGTTCAACATCTGCGATATCTTATTCTTTCAATCCAGTAACGGTTCTTCCCGGAAATGCTACAACCCTCTTTATTTCATCAAAACAGATGGTTGGCGCTACAGAAAGTAAAATAAAAATTAGAGGTATTTCGGGAGAAGATACCGTATTTACAGAGCTACTGCTGGTGCTAAATAAAACACCCGATAAAGTCGTCGTTAAAAATCCAGGGTCAGACCAGGGGGTTGAACCTACATTGAGTTGGTTTAGCATGGCAGGTATTTTTGATTACCAGGTTGATATTGCGGGGGATTCCCTTTTCAGCCAATTTATTTCACGATGGGTTACTCTCGACTCTCAGTTGGTTATTAAGGGATTAGATTTTGATAAAACCTACTATTACCGTATCAGAGCAAGAAACGAGTGCGGGCAATCCCCGGATTATACCTTTGGTAGATTTTTCACTCCCTTAGATTTGGGTTTACAAATTGTCGATTTAAATAATGTGCTTTGCTTACCCTCAGATTTAAAAGCAGGACTAAAAATAGGCAGTGGTTTCATTCGTCCGGTAAAAATAACTTATGCCATTTCTCCGCCTGTTCCAACCTGGAAATTTATTGACGGTGACGCAGTGGCCAATGTAATAAATTTAAAGGCATCAGCTGTATTGGATAGTTTAAAATCTGGATCGTATAACGTAAAAATTGTAGTTTCAGATGTTAAAAATAGTAAGGAAACTAATTTCAACTTCCAATTGAAAGGTTTACCCCCTAAACCAAGTTTACTTATTCCTGATGATAATGAGGTTTTATTGGTTGAACGCCCGCAGTTGTCATGGACAAATACCTCATTAACAGATAACTATTCACTTAAGGTCTCAAAAAATATAGACTTTAATGAGCCTGTTTTTGCCGGAGAAAGGAATCTGAATTTTTATAAATTTTCACAAGATTTAGAAGGAGGTACATATTACTGGTGGGTAAAATCTAAAAATGATTGTGGTGAAAGTGCCAGTGATATCAGGAAATTTAAATTAAATCTTAATGATTTAGGCTCCATCTTCAAATGGCAGATAGCCGTGGAACCTAATCCGGTGGATGATAGAGTGAACATTCATATTTCGGAAAAATTACAGGATGTCACTATTAGTGTTTATAGTATAGAGGGTAGATTGTTGTTTTCTCAACTTTATCTGGAGGAACAGAATCATTTTTCTGTTGATACCGCTCATTTTCCTTCAGGAATGTACATTGTTCGTGTATTGTACAAGCAAGGTAGTTTTTCAAAACGGATAGTAAAGCAAGACTATTGAAAATGAGGCATCATAAATGGATAGTTTCTGTTGTTCTTATTAACATAGTTTTTCTTTTAAACGGTCATTCGGACAGCCTTTATAATTTTAGCAGACCGGCTATGGGCACTATATATTATGTATCTTTTTATGCTCATAAAGAGGTAAATGCACCCTTAATTGCTGAAAAAGTATTTGACCGCATCCAGTTTCTTGATTACATTTTAAGTGATTATAAAGAAAAGGCTGAAGTATATCAATTAAATATCAGGCAGCCATTGCAGTGGGAAAGTGTTTCAAAGGAGCTTGGATTTGTTTTAAAGAAAAGTATTCAATGGAGCAAAATAACGGGTCAATATTTTGACCCGGCTTTGGGTAGTTTGACCCACCTTTGGCGCCGCGCCCGACGACGAAATGAATTTCCGGCTGATTCAATGCAAACAATGGCCAAAAATTATTCGGGTATTCAATATATTGCCTTAAGAAAAAAGGGTAAACAATATCAGTTTAAGTTCTTGAAAAAGGGAGTTAAACTCGATTTTGGGGGTATCGGAAAGGGATATGCTGTAGATGAGGCATTAAAAACACTAAAAATGCAAGGTGTTAACAAAGGAATGATTTCCGCGGGCAGTTCGATAACAGTGAGTAAAGCACCTCCCTCAAAAAAGGGTTGGTCCGTTGCAGCTGATACTATCTTTTTTTCAGATGGAGCGAAACGATATATTGAAAATAAATCGCAATCTGTGTCAGGGGATGACCAACAATATCTGGAATGGGAGGGAAAAAGATATTCTCATTTGTTAAATCCGATAACGGGTAAGCCTTTAACAAATGGTGCAACTTGCTTAGTGGAAGGCCCCAATGGCTTGATTACCGATGCATTAGGAACGGCATTTAGCATAATGGATTTTGATGAAATACGTAAAGTACTGCGCTGGAGAAAAAGTATCAGAGTTTTATGTAAACGGGACGATAACTTTTTTAAAGCTAACTGGCATTAGGTAAAAAACCAAAACCCCCTTTCTCAACGAGAGATAAGAGGGTTTTGAAGTTATGGAAGCGCTTAAAATTTAAATTTTATAAACGCCTGGCATAGCTATTTTATAATGACCTGATGCGTCAGGTAAAGACTTAGGATTGGCATTCCAGTCCAATGATTCTGGGAAGAGATTTTCCTTAGAATTAATGGCTTGTTCCCAGGAAATAACCTGACCAGAGTACGTGGCCATTCTACCCAGGATAGCCGTCATGGTAGATTTAGCTCCATTTTCGAGATCATTAATGACCTCACCTTTTCTGATGGAGGCAAAAAGCTCCACATGCTCTTGTTGGTAAGGATTCGGATCTCCTTTTCTATTATGTTTAAAGATCACATTTCCTTTCAAATCCGTCATGGTACCATTACTTTCAGCGCGGCCTTTTGAACCGATGATGTGTTCTGACACCTTGTCGGCACAACCCTTGATGTGACGGCACTGACTGTTAAGAACAGAACCGTCGGCATAAGTGTATTCCACGTAGTGGTGGTCATAAATTTCACCGAATTCTTTGCCCGTTCTTACCTGGCGTCCGCCCATTCCTTGCGCTTTAACCGGATAATCCTTTTTAGCCCAGTTGAAAACATCAATATTATGGATGTGTTGTTCTACAATATGGTCGCCACAAAGCCAATTAAAATAATACCAGTTACGCATTTGATAAGTCATTTCCGTCATACCCGGCAAACGATCTTTCACCCAAACACCTGATCCGTTCCAATACACCTGACCACTGGTAACATCACCAATTTCTCCTGCATGAATACGTTTCATTATCTCGCGGTAAACAGTTTCATAATGACGTTGAAGACCAACGACTATATTTAGCTTTTTCTGTTTGCTAACCTCAAGTAAGCCCATTACTTTACGAATACCTGTCGCATCAGTGGCCAGTGGTTTTTCGCAAAAAATATGTTTATTGCTATTGATAGCATATTCTAAATGATCAGGTCTAAATCCTGGAGGGCTGGTAAGAATAACGACATCTGCAAGATCGATGGCCTTTTTGTAGGCATCGAACCCTGAGAATTTATTAGATTCTGGTACGTCAATTTGTGTTTTTAATGCACTGGTTGCGCCCTCTGATTCTTCCACTTTACTGGAAGTAATATAATTGTAGCAACTATCAACACGATCTCTGAAAGCATCAGCCATAGCTACCAATTTAGTATTCGGATCGGCGATAAGCGCTTGAACAACAGCGCCGGAACCTCTGCCTCCGCAACCTACCAAGGCAATTTTTAAAGTGGTAGCGGGTTGGCCAGATAGTGCACGAAGATCAAAAGGAAGCGACGCAAGCATAAGACCACCGGTAGCAAGGGAGGCATCCTTTAAAAAGTCCCGACGATTTACGCCAGGTTTGTCAAAAGAATCTGTTGAAGACATTATTTAGGATTTTAAGTAATTAACAAATAAAATTTTTTGTTTTCTAAAAATAGTAAAATTTATTAAAACAAAATAATTAATTAACCTTCATCTAAAACAAGAGACCAAAATTCTTCCTGTTCTTCCCTGGTAGGTTGAATCGTTGGTTTCACCAATCGGATACCTATGAAGGGAGCATCAGAGCACCACCAGAAACTTTTGGGAATTTGAGGGTCTCTTCTTTGCCAGGAAGGGTTTGAGGAGGTTCTTGCTGAAGAGCGAAGAACCTGTGGATTTTCGTCCCATGAGCCTCCTCTGGCTGTTCTTGGGAGTAATTTATCGGGGCGACGCCATGGACTTGCCGTTGCATCACCCAAAGTAGCGTAATAGTCCGCCTGATATTGGTCGAGCGTCCATTCCATTACATTACCATGCATATCGTATAAACCCCAGGGATTAGGTTTTTTTGATTTAACAGGATGATATTTATCTTCACTATTATTAAAACTCCAGGCATATTGGTCTAATAAAGCGGGGTCATCGCCAAATGAATAAGCTGTATTGGTGCCGGCCTTGCAGGCATATTCCCATTCAGCTTCCGTAGGGAGTCTGTAAAATTCGCCAGTAAGTTCACTCAACCATTTACAAAATGATAATGCGGCATATTGCGTCATACTGGTTGCAGGAAAACTATATTTTCCCATGCCATAACTGGGGTCTAAATAAGGGGTACTGGGTTTAATCACCGCATCGGCATTTCCTTTAACCAGCTCGCTGGAATAAATCAGGGCAGCTCTCTTTTCCTTATCGGTAAACAGTTCATACAATTCCCAGGTTACCTCCGTTTCAGCTATAGAAAAGCCATCTAATTTTACTTTTACCTGAGGGCCTTCATCTGCATTTCTGTGTAATTCTGTGGTTGGGCTTCCCATAAGAAAGGAACCCGACGGTACTGAAATCATATTAAATGAAACAGACGACCCTGGAATAGGGACCGTTTGAACAGCTTGTGCCCTTCCTGACATAATACCTCCGAAAAGGAAGAAAACGATTGAAAATATTTTCATACTAATTTACTTAACCTGAACATTAAAGGAAATGGTTACTTTCTCGCCAGAAACAATTTGTCCGAACATCGCCGACGGAGGCTCAATAGAATAATCTTTCATGTTTAGGATATAAGAACCTGTAAAAGATAAACTTTTGTCGGCCGAAAAAGAAGCATTAACTGATAGAGATATAGGTTTTTCAACCCCAGCAACATTCAATGTTCCACTTGATTCTAACTGACCTGAGCCCGATGCAGATGGTATAGTTTTGAGGTTGTTCAGCGTAAAAATAATCGAAGGGTGTTTTTCATATTTCAAGGCATTATATAACTTTTTTTCCATAGCCGCACCACGGGGACTTTTTATACTTTCTACCGGAACGGAAACTTTTAATGATTTTATTTTACTGTTTTGAGTCCAAACTCCTTTACTTAAAACTTTATTGTCCATTTCAATGACACCATCTACTTTGGTAACATTACAAGTCCAGTCGTGTAGGGTAGAGGTACCTTGAATTTGCATCGTAGTTTTTTCGGAAAATGAAAATTTCTTGATTTGTCCGATTAAGCCAACACCAGAGAACAATGAGGCGAAAAATAGGGGAATGATGAATTTTTTTAACATAGCTTCAAGAATATAGGGTTTAATAGGAATCATGTTTAACAAATCTAATAAAGTAATACAAAAAATAGGTCGATTTGGAAATAATTTATATATTTGCCCCGCAATTTAATTTTTTAACCAAAATCTACCTTTCGTAGATATTAAAACAAAAAAAATGTCTGAAGAAAAAGACGAAATAACTACACCAGAAGAGTTGAATGGCGCTATTGAAGAGCAGTCAGCTACTATCGAGGAAGTTGTTGTAAAGGCTGCTGAGCCAGTAGAAGTGGTGGAGGAAGAAGAGGAAGTTGAAATGGAAGTTTTACTTGCTGGTCAAGAGACCGTAGGTACCGCACATGATGATTTCAATTGGAATATTACAAATAAAGGGGGGATTAATTACTCTGACGAAGAAGCTGTTTCTTTTAGAGAGCAATATGCTTCTACTATGAATGCCGTTCTGGAAAATGAAATCGTGAAAGGTTTCGTTACTTCTATTAATGGTGGTGATGTTGTACTTGATATTAACTACAAATCTGACGGATTAATTCCGTTGTCAGAATTCAGAGATATTCCTGGTTTAGCCGTTGGCGACTATGTGGATGTATATGTTGAACAACAGGAAGATGGTCGTGGACAATTAGTCCTTTCTCGCAGAAAGGCTAAATTGTTAAGATCTTGGGAAAGTATTGTTGATTCCTTTGAAAATGGTACTATTATTAAAGGTACTGTTATTAGCAAGACGAAAGGTGGTTTAATTGTAGATTGCAGTGGATTGGAGACTTTCCTACCTGGTTCTCAAATTGACATCAAACCTATCGTCGATTACGATCAGTATGTTGGTAAGACGATGGAGTTCAAGGTAGTTAAGATCAATGAAACCATTAAAAATGCTGTCGTTTCTCATAAAGCGCTTATCGAAAGTGATTTGGCTGAACAGCGCGAACACATCATCGGTAGCCTTGAAAAAGGTCAGGTGTTAGAAGGTGTTGTTAAAAATATCACTGACTTCGGTGCATTCCTTGATTTAGGTGGCGTAGATGGTTTACTCTATATCACTGATATTTCATGGGGTCGTATCAATCACCCAATGGAGGTGTTGAGCCTGAACCAGAAAATAAGTGTAGCCGTTCTTGATTTTGATGAGAATAAGAGACGTATTTCACTAGGTCTTAAGCAATTACAACCGCATCCATGGGAAGTTCTTGCCGCTGGTATCACAGAAGGATCTACGGTTAAAGGAAAGATTGTAAATATTGAAGATTATGGTGCTTTCCTTGAATTGCAGCCAGGTGTTGAAGGTTTAATTCACGTTTCAGAGGTGAGCTGGAGTAACCAGCCAGTTAATGCGCGCGAATACTTCAGATTAGGTCAGGAATATGAGGCAAAAGTCGTTACTATAGATCAGGATGACCGTAGAATGTCATTATCTCTTAAGCAGTTAAGTTCTGATCCATGGAGTGAAATTGCTAAAACTTTCCCAGTAGGTAGCCGCCATTCCGGAGAAGTTAAAAATCTTACTCCTTACGGTGTATTCGTTGAGTTACAAGAAGGAATTGGAGGAATGGTTCACATTTCTGATCTTTCCTGGACAAAACGTTTTGGCCACCCATCTGAATTCACAAAGGTTGGAGATAAAATTGATGTGCAAATATTGGACGTCGATGCAGAAAGTCGCAAACTTTCATTAGGACATAAGCAGTTAGAGGAGAATCCTTGGGATACCTTCGAAAATGTGTTCCCAGTGGGTTCATACCATGAAGCAACGATCTTACGTCGTGATGATCGTGGAGCTATCGTTCAGTTACCTTACGGTTTAGAAGCTTTCGCACCGATAAAACATATCCGTAAAGAGGACAATTCTCTTGCAGAACCAGAAGAAACTTTAACAGTTAAAGTGATTGAATTCAATCGCGATGACAAGAGAATCTTAGTATCTCATTTACGTTATATCGAGGATATAAAGAAAGAGGCTGAAGAGTCAGTGAAGAAAGAAAAGGTAGTTGAAAAAGATAAAACGCGCCAGGCTGTTAAAAAGCAGCAAAGCACCGTTGAAAAATCTACCATGGGTGAATTGGAAGGTCTTGCTCAACTTAAAGAGCAATTAAACCAAGGTTCCTCAACAGAAGAATAATTATTTGAAGCCTAAGATAGGGTATTTTAAAAGGAATACCTTATCTTTACGCTTCATGGCGCGATAGCTCAGCCGGTTAGAGCGCAGGATTCATAATCCTGAGGTCGGGAGTTCAAGTCTCCCTCGCGCTACAAAAATAAAGGACTTACGGTAATTCGTAGGTCCTTTTTCGTTTCTGGGGGAGGGATGCAGGGGGTATCATTTTTTTACCAAATACACGAACTTTTACAGGTATTTCTACTGCTGTTAACACCTTTAGTAGGTAAAACGAGTGCCGATAATTGCAGGCATATTGTAAAATCCGGATGAAATTTCACCGGAATTCACATTAGAAATAAAATAAACCTTCGCTTATATTTACCAAAATGGGAGGCAACACGGAAGATTGATTCGGGGTTAAGTGAGTTGACGGTAATTATACGAACCCAGACCGACAGATGAAAATTAACTTAAAAATATAAAAATAATTCGTATATTAACCAAATGAATTATCCAAATGCACCAATCCGAGAAGCCGTCTTTGACATAAGGGTTGACAGGCTAAATATCAAGCAAACTGAGGATTTGGCTGCGTTCAAAGACCTTGTGAAGGACAACTTCCCTACTGAAAAAAAGAGGCATAATGTATCTGGGCTTATTCAATTTTCGACAGACAAACCCATTGAAAGTGCTGCTCATAGTGACTTAACTGGTTATTTATTTATCTCTGAAGACCAAACTAGGCAACTTCAGGTAAGGATTGACGGAATAACACTAAATATTCTAAAACCATACGAAAATTGGGAAACCCATTTTGACCAATTTTTAAGAATGTGGGAGATATATAAAAAGATGTTTTCTCCCAACAACGTTATTAGGATTGCGAGTAGATTCATTAATAAAATTGAAATTCCTATCCCTTTCAGCGATTTTCAAGAATTTATTTTGAATATGCCACCTATTCCAAACTGTCTTCCACAAACATTTGCAACCTTTTTCATGCAAATTCAAGTACCTTGTAATGACGGTTATAGAAACGCAATAATCACAGAAACAATTGAGCCTTATACAGATTCTAAACTGCCATTTATTTTGGACATTGACGTTTTTCAAGAGCTTAATGTTCAAAACTCAACAGAAAGTATTGTGGCGAATTTCGATGAAATTCGTAAAGTTAAAAACGAAATTTTTGAAAGTTGCATAACAGAAGCAACTAGAAACTTATTTACATGACCTATTTCTTTTATCCAACAACACAGGAAAGACAAAGACCAATGGGAGTTTCAGTTGAAGCCCAATTCGTTAGGCAAAATATTCAAACGGCTCATGATTTATTTATGGGACAAAGTATTTTTATTCAAGAAATGTATAAAAAGCAATTAAGTGAAAAATTTGACCTCTACAGCGGAATTTGGAAAACAGAAACAATGTTTTCCTCTAACTCTTCTGAAATTACCAATAATTCTGCCTATCGTTGTATTATAGGTTTAGGCAAAGACATTATACCTTTCATCATTGAGGACTTAAAACAAAGTGAGAACCACTGGTTTAATGCCTTAGAATTACTGACAGGAGAAAATCCGATAAAGAGTGAACATCGTGGAATAATCAATTTAATGAAATCAGACTGGTTAAATTGGGCTGAAAAAAATATCGAATAGTAGTTATGAGAAGTTCATTCACACCATTTCCCAATAGTAAAATTGACCCTTTTTTGATTACAAGTCCACAAACTAGTTCGTACAACTGCATTGCTTGGGCATTTGGCGACAATTCAAAATGGTATTGGCCTGATAGTAGCAACATTTACTTTTGGCCAAGCGACATCCCAAGACAAGAAACGATTAATAGTTTTATTAAATTATTTGAGAGTATCGGGTATATTCAAACGGACAATGACAATCTTGACATTGAATTTGAAAAAATCGCAATATATGGCGACAGTTTTTCTAACCCAACTCATGCTGCGAGACAACTACAAAATGGTTTTTGGACAAGTAAACTTGGCCAAAATTTTGATGTAACGCATACTATTTTTTCAATGAGTGACGGAAGTTATGGTAACGTGTTAGTTTATATGAAAAGACAAAAATAACTAAGCCTGACCTACCCAAAAGCTATCTCTTATAATATAATAAACCTCCAGCAGATTAAAGTCCATTTGATTATTTACAAGTTAAATTGTATATTATAAGTTAGAAACAATCAGAAATAAATGTGGCAAAATTTTATTCGTGTTTATTACCAAAATATAGAGGCGATGGATGCGGATATATTGAAAATATGCCAAATGTAATCGGTACATAAGAATGCACCATAATTGGAAACAAGAATGCGCCACCAATGATCCCTTAGGGGCTTGCCCTAAGGGATTCTGAACTATTTTGCTAGTGTACCAAAACTAGCATTTTAAGAACGTGTATTTGAAAAAATTTATGGTTTATTTCGAGATTCACCTCTACAGAGAGGGATTTTCTAATCAGGCAGAATAAGCGCAGAGTTAGTCACTGGATATTATCAATGAATAACAATACGGATAGCTCATTTCCATTATGTCAGCATAGAAATTAAGGAGTATATCTAATTTGATTTTGTACTCTAACAAATTTTGGTGATTAAAACATAACTCATGCACTTCCTATTCCTTATACTTATCGTGAAAATCAAACGATTTAGTTATGACTATATCCATTTTCAAGAATAAATTTTTGTAAATTCTTTCTTCTCGAATTTTTATAAAATCACCATTTAATATATTATCAATGGAGGTTGTAAGGTCGTTTGGTGTATAGGTAATACCAATGAGTCATAAGGTATGGAATGCGGCTTCATTTCTTAACCTACCTGTTCTCAAAGTTTCGACAAATGGTAAGAAAATCAATTTCGTGGAGACGCGATGCTTCGCGTCTTCTCCACGGCAGGTATCCAATTTAATAATCTATCCTATTAATCGAAGGTCCA
>BJGN01000069.1:4200-15028 GCA_014190515.1 Bacteroidota bacterium | reverse complement strand
GAGTAAATGCAGGTTCCTTCCTCCTCTTCCTGATCAAAAGGAATACAGCGAATAGTCGCTTTAGTAATTTCCTTGATGGCTATTTCTGTTTCACTGGTACCATCCCAATGGGCTGAAATAAATCCAGGAATATCTGAATCAACCAAAGCTTTAAAATCATCAAAGGTATCTACTTTAGTTGTTTTTTGACTTCTAAATGATTTTGCTCTCTGGAAGAGATTTTCTTGAATGTCAAGAAGTAATTGAGCAACGGTTTCTTCAATACCATCCAGACTTGCCGTAAATTTTTCTTTGGTATCCCGTCTGGCAACCTCGATTTCATTTTTCTCGAGATCCCGTTGCCCCAAGGCCAGACGAACAGGAATACCTTTCATTTCATGTTCCGCAAATTTAAAACCAGGGCGGTTTTTCATATCCTGGTCATATTGAACGGTAATTCCCTTAGCTTTTAGGTTTTTCATGATTTTATGAACAACCTCGTCAATTTCGGGAGATGGTTTTGGAATTGGAATGATGACCACTTGAATTGGCGCCAGATTTGGTGGCAAAACCAATCCTTCGTCGTCAGAGTGAGTCATAATAAGGCCCCCAATAAGTCGGGTGGAAACACCCCAGGAGGTAGCCCAGACAAATTCCTGATTATTATCTTCTGTTAAGAATTTAACATCGAACGCTTTGGCAAAATTTTGTCCCAAGAAATGAGAAGTGCCCGCTTGAAGCGCTTTTCCGTCCTGCATTAAGGCTTCAATACAATAGGTATCCACTGCTCCGGCAAATCGTTCATTGGCTGTTTTTACCCCTTTAATAACGGGCATGGCCATATAATTTTCTGCAAATTCTGCATAAACATTCAGCATTTGTAAGGTTTCTTCAACTGCCTCCCCTTTTGTAGCATGTGCCGTATGTCCTTCCTGCCATAGAAATTCTGTAGTTCTCAGGAATAATCGGGTTCTCATCTCCCAACGAACCACGTTGGCCCACTGATTAATAAGTAGGGGAAGGTCCCTATAGGACTTTATCCAATCTCTGTAGGTATTCCAGATAATAGTTTCAGAAGTAGGACGGATAATCAGTTCTTCTTCTAATTTAGACGTAGGATCCACTATAACGCCACTGCCGTCGGGCGCGTTCATTAAGCGGTGATGCGTGACTACAGCACATTCTTTGGCAAAACCATCAACATGCTGCGCTTCTTTACTCAAAAAACTTTTAGGTATAAATAAAGGAAAATATGCATTTACATGTCCTGTTTCCTTAAACATCCGATCTAATTGATCATGAATTTTTTCCCAGATAGCAAAGCCATAAGGTTTAATAACCATGCACCCTCTAACGGCAGAATTTTCAGCTAAATTTGCTTTTTTAACAATATCTTGGTACCACTGGGCGTAATCTGTCGATCTGGGCGTTATTTCTTTTGCCATACAATGCAGGATTAGGTGAAAAAAAGAGTAAAATGCCGAAATGTCAAAATAAATATCATAATTTACCAAACATTAACAACTTTATTGCGACAAAAGTAATAAATTAGATGTTCTATTTAAAAGATGATTTCATTAATTCCACGTTTAAAATAATTGTCATGAAATACGCCCTGATTATTACCCTGTTCACACTGCTGGCTGTCAGTCCCGTGGGTGCACAAATGGATGATGTTTATTACAATCCTGACGAAGTGGTTAAATTAAAAAATAATCCATCTTCCTCTAACAGATTAGGTTCTTACAGACCAGAATCCTATTCAGCAGATGAAACGAGTTTCTCTGATGGGGCGGATAGCTATTACGATGATTATGATTTTTATTACACTTCAAGAATTCGTCGTTTTCACAGACCACTTCAAGGTTTCAGTTTCTTTGATCCATATTATATCGATATGGCTTATTACGATCCTTTTATGAGGTCTGCCACAACCATGTTGATTTATGATGATTTTTATTCTCAGAGAATGTTTAGCAGATTCAATCGCTGGAATAATTTCAATAGTTTCGGAAATTTCAACAGATGGAATAGCTTCGGTATGATTGATCCATTTATGATGGGATGGAATTCACCGTTCTCAAGATTTGGTGGAATGGGAATGGGAATGAGTAGTTTTGGTTGGGTTGGTTCCCCAATGATGTTTATGCCTTCTTATAATTTTTATAATTTCATACCTACCTGGGGTAATGGATACGGTTACAATAATTTTAGCCAGAACAACAATAATCCAGTATCACCAGCAGATGCTTCTAATGGATATTATGGGCCTAGAAGAGGGGGAGGATCTGTAGGTCCTGTTCCAGGTGCGCGTAATCCTGAGATTGGAACTATTGAGAATTCACCAAGAACAAGCCCTGCTGCCGGAAGAAATGTAGCCACAGAAAGAGGTTCCAGAATACCTTCTACTTCGCAGGGAACTATGGGAACAGACATGCCAAGGTATGCTCCTTCTGTACAAGGTGCAGGAAGATATCCAACCAGTGAGAGTAGTAGAATACCATCTACAGGTTACTCCCCAAGAACGAGTGATCCTTCAACGGAATATAGCCGTCAACGTCCAAGTACTACCGTTCAACCGAGAACTTCTTCTGATATTAGAAATACAGAGAGAATCAATAGCTCAATGAGAAGTACATCACCTTCGAGAGGTTTTGAATCTCCTTCATCTTCTCCAAGTTGGTCAACACCAAGAAGTTCCCCATCAAGTTCAGGGTCTTCTTCGTCACCTTCAAGTAGCAGTCCATCAAGTGGCGGAAGATCTACATCTACTGGGGGAAGAGTTATTAATTAACCATTAAATAACAAACTATTGTTATTTTGACATAATTGAACGGGTGGAATATTACGTTGTTATATTCCACCCGTTTTTTTATTCCTTTTCTAAATAAAATAGCTATGAATACCCTCTCAATTAAATGGTCTGTTATTTTAATAATTTCCCTTTTGCCCTTCTTTTCAGTTGGACAAACTATTGCAGATGTTATTAGATTTAGTTACCAGGAACCTGGAGGAACGGCCCGATATTCCGCTACGGGTGGGTCAATGGGAGCCATTGGTCCCGATTTAAGTTCAGTGAACAGTAATCCAGCTGGCATTGCACTTTACCGTAAATCGGAATTTTCCTTTTCCCCCTCCTTTATCTCAACGAGAACAACCTCCAGACTCATTTCGGATAGAAACGGTTCATCATTGTCCGAAAGTAAACTAGGTGTCAATGTCCAGAATTTAGGAATGGTTTTTACTTCCCAGCCTATTTCTGAAAAGTGGAAGCAAATGAATTTTGCCATTACCCTAAATAATTTGAACCATTTTAGTAACACTACCCGGTTTAGGGGAACTTCCCAGGGGACTCTTTTACAAAGATTCCAGGAAATTGCCAATTCTGATATTGGGTTGGACGATTTTGAAACGGGTATTGCTTCTGAAGCTGGCGCGCTATATGATCTGAATGGCGATGGTAAGTATGATATTGATTACCAATTATCTCCCAAAGCCCTTTTACAAAGGGAACAGGAAATTCAAAATACAGGTTCCTTAAGTGAACTGGCCTTTTCTCTTGCTGGAAATTATAATGAAAAGGTATCTATAGGTCTAACTGTGGGCGTTCCTTTTGTTTCTTATTATAATGTCAGGAATTATGAAGAGGTGGATCAGGTAAAAGCACCTGGCGGTGTTCCTTATTTTAAAGATTTGAGTTACAGGGAGGAATTAAGCACTACCGGCGGAGGAGCTAACGCGAAATTGGGCGTTATTGTGAAGCCTCAACCCAATATTCGTATCGGTATGGCTGTTCACACACCTACTTTCTTTAATGTTTCTGATATTTATCAAAATGAACTCACCTATAATTATTTTGAAAATGCGAATGAAACGGGTGCATTTTTAGGAAGTGAAGCTATTGCCGAAGGAAGTTTTGAATATAGGTTCAAAACCCCATGGAGGTACTTTGGAAATGTCGGTCTTGTTTTAGGTAAAAAGGGTTTTATTAGCGGGGAAGTGGAATATGTTAATTATGCCTCTAATAGATTCAACTACAATGGTTTTGAAGAAGCTGAAAATGAATCAAATATAGAAATTGCCGGAAGACTTGGGCAGGCGGTGGCTATTAGAATGGGCGGAGAAGCGGTCATTAGTAACGTCTATCGTTTAAGGGCAGGATTACAGTTTTATACCTCTCCATTTAAGGATGACGAAACCTCAAAAACCATACTAAGTATAGGTGGAGGAAGAAGAGGAGAAAAATACTTCTTTGATGTCTGCTTTAGATATAACCAGTTCAATGAAGTATTTTTTCCCTATCTAACGCAAAATGCGCCTCTTCAGGAGGTGGACAAAGCGATAATGAAGCAATCCTTGATTTTTACAGTGGGTTCTAAATTTTAAAGGTTCCTCCTTATTTTGCCCATAGACCCAAAGTTGGATAAGCGCCTTGCTCCGTTATCATTTTTAATGCTTCCTTGACAAAAGGCTTGTCTTCCTGATAGGTAACTCCAAACCATTGTGCTGCAGATGGTATAACTACTATTTTTGCCTTATCTGAGGCAATAAGCTGGTCTGCAACCAATGGTATGTAGTATTCTGCTTTTGGATGGTCCTTGTTTTCTTCAACAAATTCAATGAAACCCAAACGCAGATACTCAAAAATGGAAGGATGAAAGCCCCAGAAATTCATGGAAACCAGGGTTTTTTCATTCAACGAAACCTTGGTACCGTTTAAATCGCCCGTAATCTCCTGATCGTTTTTAATGATTTGATGGGTTTCAGCAATACTGGTTAAAAATCCAGAGTCATTACTGGTGCAAACACCTCTGGAAACAGCCCCAAAATCGGAAAGGGTATTATTCAAATAATAGCCAATCATAGCATGTTTTTCCGGAGAACATTCCGTGGTTAGAAATTTTGACATAATAGTAAAACTATCAAAGCCATAAAAATCATCAGCGTTAATAACAGCAAATGGTTCTTTAATGACGTCTGCTGCGACCAGAACGGCATGGCCTGTACCCCAAGGTTTTTCCCTTTCGGGTATAGGAGGAAGTCCAGCTATTGGCGAGGATGACTCTTGAAAAACATATTCAACGGGGATAATATTTTCAAAAGTAATGCCTATTTTTTCTTTAAAAGGTTGCTCAATAGATCGGCGAATGATAAAAACTACTTTACCAAATCCAGCTTTGATGGCATCATACACCGAAAATTCCAGAATGGTTTCATCATTTAAACCAACAGGATCTATTTGTTTTAGTCCACCATAACGAGACCCCATGCCAGCGGCCAAGACCAATAAAGTAGGTTTCATTTTATATTTTTATTAATTTCTATAGTCTAACGGAGGATTTCTATCACCAAGGAGGGCTTCATATTTAAATTGATCACCACCTCTTCTCTTTAATAACTCCAGTTTAGCATTTTTCAACATTTCCGGGCTCACTAAGCAATCCATTATAGTGAGTGCCATGGTTTTAGCAGCCACCATCATTCCCTTGTGCCCTATGGACATACCGCCTGCAGCAACGGCCTGCCAGCTATGTGCAGCGGTACCGGGAACCCAGGTGGCACTTGAAATACCAGCCGTAGGAACAAGCCAGCTTATATCGCCAACGTCGGTAGAACCAAATGCCTCATCACTCTGGTCTGCATAAGGTTTTACCAAAGCTGCATCTGAAATATTTACGTCTTTTCTATTGAGGGAAGGAAAAATTTTAAGGGCAAAATCTTCCTCTGTTTTGTCGTAAGTAACTCCTCCTACTGTTTTTAAATTTTCATATAATTTAGTAGAAAGGATTTGGTTAGGTAGCAAATTATAAACCCCATGTATCACCTCATAATCCATGGTAGTTCCTGTTCCCAGTGCAGCTCCTTCAGCCGCTTTGGTAACTCTGTTGAAAAGGTCTTTGACGACATCCATTTCCGGATGACGGATGTAGTAATATACTTCGGCAAATGCGGGTACAACATTTGGTGCCTCTCCGCCTCTTGTAATCACGTAGTGAACCCTTGATTTTTCCGGAATATGTTCCCTCATCATATTGACCATATAATTTAGTGCTTCCACGGCATCGAGGGCTGATCTACCACGTTCAGGAGAAGCGGCGGCATGAGAGGCAATGCCACGGAAACGAAATTTAGCGGACTTATTTGACAGGGAAGAGATGGGATTAGCATTGTTATCGTCCCCAGGGTGCCAATGAATGACGGCATCAACATCTTGAAATAAGCCTGCACGAACCATATACACCTTGCCAGCGCCTCCTTCTTCAGCGGGTGTTCCATAAAAGCGGATAGTACCTTTCCTCCCGGTTGTTTTTAACCAGTTTTTAACGGCAATAGCTGCTGCTGCAGAGGCAGATCCAAACAAATGATGACCGCAGGCATGGCCGTTTGTATTACCTGCCAACTCCTTTTTAAAAGGTACTGCATCTTGTGAAAATCCAGGTAACGCGTCATATTCTCCAAGCACCCCAATCACTGGGCTTCCGCTGCCGAAAGTAGCTGTAAATGCAGTGGGAATACCTGCCACGCCAGTTTCGATAGTAAAGCCTTCCTCTTTGAGCATAGATTGCAAGAGATTAGCACTTTTTCCCTCTTTATAACCTAATTCAGCCAGATTCCAAATATTGGTTGCCACATCTACATACTGTTGCTTTTTGGCTTCCAGAGATTGAATTACAACCTTTTTTTCATTGGCTATTGACGATGGTATGCTACTTTGCCCTATTGACCATTGAGCAGTCAAAAACAAAATAAATAGGGGATAAACTTTTTTCATACATCTTAATTATAGTCCGGCATTGGCCGAAATAGTTAACATTCTGTCAATACATGATCTTCCTTTCTCAAGAACGAAATCAGAGAGCGTAATCTCTGGTAGTTCGTATTTAAGAGCAAGATATACTTTTTCCAATGTATTTAACCTCATGTGAGGGCACTCGTTACAGGCACAAGAATTTTCAGGAGGAGCGGGAATAAATATTTTATCGGGAGAATATTTTTCCATTTGGTGAATAATTCCCGACTCAGTGGCTACAATAAAAGATGTTTTTTTACTTTTTATCGTGTAGTTCAACAGGCCGGTGGTAGAGGCTATATAATGGGCTTTACGTAAAATAACTTCCTCGCATTCAGGGTGTGCAATAAGTTCGGCCTCAGGATATTGAGCCATTAACTTATCTATTTTTTCAGCGGAAAAAATTTCATGGACCATGCAGGCTCCATTCCACAATACCATGTTCCTTCCCGTTTTTTTATTTAAGTAAGCGCCTAAATTTTTATCGGGGGCGAAAACTATAGGTTGATCCTTTGGAATAGATTCTATGACCTGTACCGCATTACTTGACGTACAGCAAATATCAGTCAATGTCTTCAATTCTGCCGTGCAATTAATATAACTCACTACGGTATGACCTGGATATTTCTCCATAAATTTCTTGAACAATGGCGCAGGCGCGGAATCGGCAAGAGAGCAACCCGCTTTTAAATCAGGAAGAACCACTTTCTTATCTGGGCAGAGGATTTTAGCTGTTTCCGCCATAAAATGAACACCAGCAAAGACAATTAAATCAGCTTTTGTTCTTGCCGCCTCCTGTGACAAACCGAGACTATCTCCGATATAATCAGCAATATCCTGAATATCAGGTTCTTGATAATAGTGAGCTAAAATGACTGCATTCTTTTCCTTTTTTAGCTTGTTAATTTCCTCAAATAAATCGATAGTGGGATCGATGGCCAGATCGAGGAATCCTTTTTTTTGTAAATTTGGAAGGGCTGATAATATATCCATTGGCAATTTATGAAAGGTTTGTTTGGTAAAAATAAGTAAAAATTAGATAAGTTATCGCTGTGTTATTGCCCTATCAGAAATAAGGCGGGTTTTTTGTGGATATTTGGAAATCCGGTTTTTTTCCATTGCTGAATGGTTCTTGTCGAAATAAATTCTTCGGGTAAGGTTAGGTCTGCAGCAATACATAATCGGGTATTATCGGGTAAGTTCTGCAGTAGAACATCTAAACAAGCCTCATTTCTGTAAGGCGTTTCGATAAATAGAAAGGTAGTTGCATTTTTTGACATCTCAATGAGCATAACCTTAAGTTGAGCGACTAATTCAGGCTTTTTTACGGGCAAATATCCCATAAAGGTAAATCTTTGGCCATTCAAACCCGAGGCCATTAAAGCTAATAATATAGAAGAAGGGCCAACCATAGGAACCACCCTAATTTGCAAATGATGGGCCAGTTTGACCACTTCTGCGCCGGGATCGGCAATGCCCGGACAGCCAGCTTCAGAAAATAAACAAATATCGTTTCCCTTTAAGGCTGGTGCCAATAAAACTTCTATCGATTGAGCTGGTTGGTGCTTGGGAAGTTCCATAAAAGTTATTTTCTCCAGAGCCAGGTTGGGAAGTAATATTTTTAAATGCGCACGAGTGGTTTTTCCTCTCTCAGAAATGATGTAAGAGCAATTTTCTATACGTTGTAAAAGATACGGAGCAATGGCATGTTCTCCCCCTTCTCCCAGGGGAGATGGCATTATATATATGATTCCTTTAGACATAGCAAACTAATACTAATTTTAATCTGTAAATCTAACTATATTTGAGTTTTTATAGCTATTTGGGTAAATCATTCAGTATGTACGCTACGGCAGAAACTTATACGATTCATCTCCCCCAATTTGAAGGGCCTTTCGATCTGTTGCTCTTCTTTATTGAAAGAGATGAATTGGATATTAATGATATTCCGATATCAAAAGTTACTGAGGATTTTTTAACCTACATACATCAAATGGAAAGGTTAAATATTGATTTAGCCAGTGAATTTGTCGTTGTTGCCGCAACTCTTTGCCGCATTAAAGCCAGAATGTTACTCCCAAGAAAACCCGTTGATGAGGCTGGAAACGAAATAGACCCAAGAGAAGAATTAGTTAGCAGACTGCTGGAGTATAAAAAATTTAAAGAAGTTTTAGATACTTTTCGCGATTGGGAAGAGGAGAGAGAAAAGAAATTTGAAAGGGGGAATCTTGAATCTGAAATAAAAATGCTCGCAAATCAGGCATTGGCAGATGCTTCTTTAGAATCGATCTCTTTGTTCAAACTGCTGCGGACGTTCGAATCGGTGATGCGTCGGTTAGAAGTCAAAAAACCTGCGGCCGTTCATGAAATTGTTCGAATTAATTATACCATCGAAGATCAACAGAATATTCTTGTTTCTGTGGTAAAAGAAAAGGGAAAAGCTGCTTTCACAGACGTTTTTCAACATTGTGTTGACAGATATCAAGCGATTGTTACCTTCCTTGCTTTGTTGGAACTTTTAAATCTTGAAGTTTTTAGATTAATTTCGGGCGACGGTTTAAATTCTTTTTGGATAGAACCCTGGGAAGAAATAAATTACTGATTTAAATAAATTATTGTTATGGAAAAATATTATCAATTTCGAGTTTCTTTGAATGAGGTGACTCCCGAAGTTTGGAGAACTTTTCAAGTAAGTGAATTGCATAGTTTATTTGATCTGCATCAAGTAATTCAAGTGGTTATGGGTTGGGAAAATGACCATCTCTTTCAATTTAAAAAAGATGGTATATGGTATGGTTTAATTGATGAAGATGATGTAGTCAGTGCCAAAATGTTAGATGCAGATGATACGTTGTTGCATGAACTTGGCTTAAAGGAAAATGATTCGTTTGAATATGAATATGATTTGGGAGATGGTTGGATGCATACCCTTACATTGCTGAAAATTGTAACCCTTGAAGAGGAACTATTGCCTGTGGCATTTGCCGGGGAAAATGCCTGTCCTTTTGAAGATTGTGGTGGCCCGGCAGCTTACATGGAGCTAAAGGAGGCATTATTGAATCCAAAAAATGAAGAAGAAAAGGAAATGGCTGAAACCATGGGCGATTTTGACCCTACCTTTTTTGATCTGGAAGAAGTGAACGAAATCTTAGAGGATATCGTCGAAGAAGATTGGCTCGAGGATGATGACGACGACGATGGGGATGTAGATTTTGACGATTTTGATGATGACGGTTTGTTCGATGATTTTAATGATGATGTAAAGAAAAATTAAGTTTTTTTATATACCATAGATGAGTTCTCATCGTTTTTGAATAATGAATGCACTAAAAGCATGCACTTACATACTATGCTTGTTTTAAAAAAAAGATTTATCAGGATTATTTTTGCTTGTTGTATAATTGTATTTTCTAAAGTAAATGGATGGTCCCAGGTTGGTTGGGAGGCTGGTCTATGGGTAGGTGCTGCTCATTATTTCGGAGATTTAAATACCAAATATAATCTCGAGAAACCTGGAGAGGCTTTCGGTTTAATGGCAAGGTATAATTTTAATAACCGGGTAGCCTTGAAATTTGCTGCTAATTATGCCGTCGTTTCGGCTTCTGATGCCATTTCAAATAATCCTTTTGAATTAGAAAGAAATCTTTCTTTTCGCTCACCGGTAACAGAGGTTTCTTCCCAAATGGAATTTAATTTTTTACCTTTTACTCATGGGAGCAAAGACGAATATTTTTCCCCCTATTTTCTAATGGGTGCCAGTGTTTTTCAGTTTAATCCTCAAACTTACTATCTTAATAAATGGGTAGATCTCAGACCTTTAGGAACTGAAGGTCAATTTAAAGGAAAGGAATATTATACGCTTTCAGCTGCTTTTTTATTTGGCGTAGGTATGAAATATGATTTATCGGAGCGTTGGAGTATGCAGCTTGAGCTAAGTGGACGAACTACTTTCACAGATTATTTAGATGACGTAAGCACTGTTTATCCCGATAGAAGACGTTTATTTCTGGAAAGAGGAAATGTTGGATCTCTCGCCGTTGCCATGTCAGACAGATCTTT
>BJGN01000069.1:0-3550 GCA_014190515.1 Bacteroidota bacterium | reverse complement strand
AAATATTATTCAGGTGATCTGAGTGGAATTAATGCCAACAAAATACCTGGTTGGTTACGCCCCTATTTTAAACATGGATCCAGAATTTCCAGATTAAAAACCTGGGATGAAAGAATTGAAGCGATTATTAAAAATGCTCCAAATTGGGATATTAGCGTTATTGTTGGCATTCCTTCTTGGGTTCAATTAATGATGGAACAGGTTATTTATCATTATAAAGTTGAAAGTATTCATGATATCTGGCCTAATCTTCGTGTTTTCGTGCACGGTGGAGTACATTTTGAACCCTTTAGAAAAGGTTTCGAAAAGATTATGTCTAAACCGGTGGTTTACATGGATTCTTACCTGGCATCTGAAGGTTTTTTTGGTTTTCAGCACCGTCCCGAACACAAGGGAATGTGCCTGGAATTACAAAAGGGTATTTATTATGAATTTATTCCATTCAATGAATCAAATTTTGATGAGGAAGGAAATTTGAAAAAGAACCCAAGCTCTTTAACTATTGATGAAATTAAAAAAGATATTGATTATGCCATGATAATAAGTACTTGCGCAGGTGCCTGGAGGTATATTTTGGGAGATACCGTTAGATTTATTAATCTGGACAGATCAGAATTTATTATCACGGGCAGAACTAAACATTATTTAAGTGTTTGTGGGGAACATCTTTCAGTTGATAATATGAATCAGGCTATTTACAAAATTTCTCAGGAGTTAAATGTAAGTATTAAGGAATTTACGGTCTCTGCCATTGAGGTGGAGGGCAAATTCAGACATTCATGGTATATTGGATGCGAAACAATGATTTCAGCAGATATTATTCTACCTTTGCTCGATGAAGAATTAAAAAGGGTTAATGATGATTATTGTGCAGAAAGGAAAAGTGTTTTAGGCAATCCTTTAATTAAGGTAATTCCCATTTCTATTTTTTATAAATGGCAAGAAAAACAAGGTAAAATGGGTGGGCAAAATAAATTTCCGCGTGTCATGAAAAGTAGTATTTTTAAAGAGTGGGAATCTTTTGTTTACCAAAATACCACTTCTGCAAATGGTTAACAGGAAGAAAAATGAATTATTTTATTGAAGGAATAAAGGTTGGATTTTTGCTTATATTCTTAATTGGGCCTATCTTTTTCTCTCTCATTCATATTGGAGTAGAATACGGTACTAAAGTGGGTGTATTTTTTGGTTCAGGTATCTGGATTAGTGATATTTTTCTGTTTATGGGCATGTATAAAGGGATGTCCTTCATTTCAGAAATAGCCAATGCTTCTTATTTTTACTATACCGTTGGAGGAATTGGTACTTTTATATTAATTGTATTTGGACTGGCTGCCATTTTTCAAAAGGGGAATCAATCCTTAGATGTTCCTCAACCTTTTATAAAACAACATAGTCCAAGATCACTTTTTGGCTTTTTTTTGAAAGGAGCGCTGATTAATGTTTTTAATCCATTTACCATTTTATTTTGGCTTGGATTGATGAGTACGGCCTTAGTTGATGCAAATTTCGGAAATAAAGAAGCCGTTTGGTATTTTGCAGGAATAATGAGTATTTATGTTCCTATAGATATATTTAAAATTCTTCTAGCCAAAAAAATAAGGAAAGTCCTCAAGCCTTCCCATTTAAAGATAGTAAGTAAAATTGCTGGTATAGCTTTGATTATTTTTGGAGTTGTTTTATTTGTCAGGGTATTTATATTAAGTTAGTATTTATTTTTATTTCAGTATTTCGCAAAATTCCAGTCTTTCTCCATCTGGTCCCAATATATAGAAATATTTACAGCCCTTTTCCCAAAATGGAAGATACACGGGTTCCATTTCAATGGGAGAAAATCCAGCTTCTTTTAATAATAGATAAGTTTCATCAATATTGGATACATCGAATGCGATGTGGTCTATTATCCCATCTTTTCTATCCTTATCAGGAACAGGCATTTGATATAATTCCAGAATAATATCCTTGTACTTCATCATAATCACCTGGCCTTCTTCATCTTCATGAATGAAAGTGTTTTTCATGACACAATGGAAGCCTAAAGACTCATAGAATAATTGAGACCGATGTATTTCTGTAACGGGAAGGCCAATGTGTTGTAAATGATTGATTTTTAAATCTATCATATTAATTGTTTATTTGCTTAACACGAGGATTCATCATTTTAAACCAGAATGGGGGAATCAGCGAAAGAAGAATAGATGCCGGATAACCGAAGGGCAGTTGCGGGCTTTCATCAAAATGTCTTAACACCTGATATTTCCTGGTAGATTTATAATGATGATCCGCATGTCTTGTTAATTCATAGAGGAAGATTCTTCCAATTTCATGATTTGAATTCCAGGAATGGCAGGGTAAAACGGGTTCAAATTTTCCATTACCGACGACCTTTCTTTTCAAACCATAGTGTTCTATATAATTTACTGATTCAAGGAGTAAAAAGCCAATGATACTTGCTCCAATGGACCAAAGAAGAACTTCCATTCCGAACCAAGCCCCTATAAAAGTCAAATAAGCCATAGAGCAAAGGGAAAAAATGAGCATTTGGTTGTGTATTGAAAAAAATGGAAGAGACAATTTTCGTCGTTGTTCATTGTCTAATTTCCAGGCATTCAAGTACCCACCAACAACAGAACGCACCCAAAAAAAGTAAATCGGTTCATTCAACTTTGACGTTGCCGGATCTTTTTCGGTGGCTACATTTTTATGATGCCCAAGATTGTGTTCAATAAAAAAATGCTGATAAAGAGCGGGGAGCAGTAACATTTTTGCTAAAAACTGTTCGAAGGCTTTACTTCGGTGGCCGAGTTCGTGTCCCACATTGATACCGATGGTACCTATTATTATACCGGTGCTTAGGGTTAAGCCAAATTTTTCGTACAGCGCTAAATTTTCAGATTGGAGGGTGGAAAAATAATAGTACAGGATGCCATATAGAATGGGAACATTCGCATAGAGCAATAAGTCAAAAAAAACAATGTTAGACCGTTTATCTTCGGTGTGAACGTCTATATTGGAAGATGTAAGTGGAAATAACTGATCGAAAATGGGTATCAGGATAAATGCAAGGTAAAAAGCGGAGAAACTCCATATTCCTCCCTGATAGATGGCCCAAAAAGCGGAAAAGGGCGCTAAATAAGCAATGAAGTATTTTAGATCGCGCATCGTATTTGTATTAGTATGTCCAAATATAATAAAAAAGCCCGCTGTAAGCAAATACAGCGGGCTTTTACATCGGATTAACTTAATAATACCAAATGAATATTATTTAAAGTAGTGGAGCAATAACCAAAGCTACCACAGACATTAATTTCAACAAAATATTTAAAGAAGGACCGGAAGTATCTTTAAACGGATCACCAACGGTGTCACCAACTACGGCTGCTTTATGAGGATCGGAACCTTTGTAGTACATAGTACCTTGAATATTAACGCCCTCTTCGAACATTTTTTTGGCATTATCCCATGCACCACCGGCATTTGACTGGAAAATAGCCATAAGAACACCTGTAACGGTAACACCCGCTAAAAGACCTCCCAACATTTCAGCACC
>BJGN01000068.1 GCA_014190515.1 Bacteroidota bacterium | reverse complement strand
TCTTGGATTTAAAGTTCCTGGTGCAGAAAGGGAGGTTTGTAAAAATATAGAGGAAGTCATTAAGAAATGTGAAAACTGGCAAATTCAACGTGATTCTTATCCTTATGAAATTGATGGCATGGTAGTGAAAGTTGATGCCAGAGATTTACAGGAAAGAGCTGGATTTACTGCACATCACCCCCGATGGGCCATTGCCTTTAAGTTCAAAGCGCAACAAGCGCAAAGCGAATTATTGGATGTGGAGTATCAGGTGGGTAAAATTGGAACCATAACACCCGTTGCTAAGATAAAACCTACAGAACTTGCGGGTGTGACCATTCGCTCCATTTCACTACACAATGAGGATTTTATCACTTCAAAAGATTTGAGGATTGGCGATGCTATTCTTATTGAACGTGCTGGTGATGTTATTCCTTATATCTCAAAAAGTTTTCCAGAGCTAAGAGACGGCTCGGAAAAAATAATCCAATTCCCTGTTCACTGTCCTGTAAATCAGACGGAAACCCCAGTATCTTTAGTCAGAGAACAAGGTGAATCAGCCTGGCGATGCCCCCAATGTGTTTGTGGAGCTCAAAATTTGCAGAGAATTATTTTTCATGTGTCCAAGGAAGCCATGGATATTGATGGTCTTGGCGCGTCTATTGTAGAAAGATTTTTTGATTTAGGATTTATTAAATCGTTACCTGATATTTATAATTTACCTTACGAGAAGTTGATTCAGTTGGATAATTTTAAGGAAAAATCAATTAATAACCTTAAAAACGCGATTGATGAGGCTAAAACTAATCCAATTCATCGATTTTTATATAGCTTAGGCATTCACCATTTAGGTAAAAAAGCTTCCAGACTTTTAGCTTATGAAATAGACAATGTACTGGAATTGGCCTCCTGGAACAAAGAGCGCTTTCTTCAAATAAAAGATATTGGTCCTGTTGTCGCTGATAATGTCATTTCGTTTTTTCAGGATCAGGCGAATATTGCTCTGTTGGAAAAACTGGAAGACCTGGGTGTTAATTTAAAGGCTACTGCTGAGGACAGACCAAAAGAGGTTAATGCGGATAGTCCGTTTAACGGAAAAACCATTTTATTTACCGGAACACTGATGGTGATGGGAAGGAAAGAGGCGCAGGAAAAGGCAGAAATGGCAGGAGCGAAAAATATAAGTGCCGTAAGTAGTAATCTTGATTTTCTTGTAGTAGGCGAAAAAGCAGGTTCGAAGCGGAAGAAAGCAGAGGAAATTCCATCCATTACCATTTTGACGGAGAATGAATTTATAGCTTTGCTAAACAGTAATACTTCGCCATAGTTTACCCTAGAAAAACTTAATTTATTGCATAAATCGGTCAAGGTAAGGTGTCATTACGGTGGCAATAACGGCAGTGGCCATGTTTTTTGCATCGGCTCCGACCATTCCCTTTTGCAGAAAATGATCTTCTATTCGGATGAAAGACTGGAAATAGGCTATTTTTAATGCGGTCAACATTCGCACATTAATTGGATCTTTTTTGCCCCATAGCTCCAGTTTTTCCCAGACTTGTACCTCCCAATTCAAAATATTTTTAGACGATGCGGCGTCTAGTGCCTGTGTACTGTTATACAAAAAAGCTCTTTCTTCTGCCGCCTGGAATAATTCCTGTTGATCAGGTTGTTTTCCGCCTAAATAAACCATTATGTTATTTAACAAACGGAAATCCTGCCAATCCATAGCATAGTCACATCCGCTGATAGCTGTATTTTTCACTTTAGCATCATTGAATCTATTTACTGCAGCCTGGGTTTCTTTTCTGTGCGCATTGAATAACCAGCAAGGTGTGGGTATGGTATTATCGGGTGTACTGTGAATATAAAAAAGGTGTAGTATCAGCTGTTCAATATTGGGATAGGAATAAACCGCCTTAAAGTCAAAAAAAGGCATGTTGGGTGGCAATTTTGATAGTCCGGAAAAGGCACCTTTGATAGCTGCATTCATTTTTAAATCAACCTCTTTCCCTGCACCATTTTTTAAAAATGTCAAATAGGCGGAATATGCTTTTGCCAGCGGGTCTGAAAATTTATTTACAGCAATAAATGGATCACTTATTTCTGGCAGCCTGTCTATAATAGAAGATAATTTGTCCAAATCAACAGGTAAACCTGTTTTTACCTCATTTTTTGAGGTAAAAGACTTCATTTCCGGGAGATTTTTCAAGGCATTTTCAAAAGAAACCCGGGTGGCATCATTGTAATATCCCGATAAAACACCTGGATAGTAGTTTTCGCTTTTTAATACTTTCTGTAAAGATAAAACGGAGGTTCTTTTGAGGGTAGAGAGAATATTTGGGGTAGCTCCTATTTTAGCATCCATAGTTTTTGGAGGCCAAAAAGAAGTGGCCTCCTCCGTTATTACAGAAGGTGCGTCACCTTTTACACTCAGTGCACTTATTGAATTTTGTTTTACATCGGAAAGCACCTGGTTCGATTCAAATGCGCCAATGGAGAAGGTAGCCATTTCATTCAGTTCCCGGGCAAAGGCATCAGAAAACCCCTTTGCCTTTAAAAGCTCCAGTTCTTTTCTGGCTTCTTCCAGGGTTCGGAATGGACCCGCTACTATTTTTAATACCTCTGATTGGGGAAAGGCAAATAAAGAGGGAACGGCTTCAAATTTAGACCAATTTACCTTTTTGTTCTTTTCAATAGAGCCCAGTTGAACATAATATTTTGCAGCACCTTTACTCACATCTTTACTGCCGAGATCAGCTTTAGTAAATCCAAGTCTTTTGATATTTGCCAGGGCTTCCTCCGCCTTTTCCCTGCTTTCAAATCCCAATAGAAAAACATCGGCACGGGTTGCGTCTGTTTTTTTTGCATGTAAAAAGCCTAAATGAGAAATTTTACTAAAATCATTGTAGGTAGGGTTCGAAAAATTGCCTAAATGCACGTATAACTGAAAATTTTGCTGAGCAAAATTCACATTCGTAAAAATTAAGAGACTTAAAACGGCTGAAAATATTTTATTCATGATTTTGGGGGCTAATTGCAGGAAAGTTTGAACCTTTAGTTCAGTGAAAATTGCATTAACTTTTCCGCAGTATGATAAAACATTAACTCTGACACAAATGGATGCATGTAATCTGCTAAGGGCATATTTGCAATGATTTCCATTACTTCAAACTCCGATTGAGCATCAACGACTACCCACAAAACAGACCGATCCATAGATAGTGCATAAGAACGAATTTTACCAACGGCCAATAATTCGTCGATATGCAAGCGCTGACTTGGTATTAAAGAGATGAAAGTATCATCAAATTCCTCTGGCAATTCAAATTCTACCATAAAAGGCTTCTTCATCGAGTATGGATTTAACCTTTAATTCTTAATTAACGAATAATAATTTAAATTTAGTTGATTTTTTTCAATTAATTTATTTTTATAAACTAATCGATGTAAAAACCCATCTTTCCCATTTGATAATCTCTCATCGCCTCCATAATTTCTGTTTGAGAATTCATAACAAACGGACCGTATTGAGCTAAGGGTTCTTCAATGGGTTCTCCGCATAAAACAAGTATTTCGGTGTCTGCAAGGCCTTCAATACCTATACCATCTCCCTTGTTTGTGAAGTAAATCATTTTTCCTTAAGGGTAATCAAAATTATCATTTAATATTATTTTTCCTGATAAAATATAAATACAGGCATTGAAATTTTCGGGTATTGGGATGTGAGTTTTCCCACCGGATAAAATGCTTGTCTGTATAATTATCATAGGACTGAAAGTATTAACGATTCCATTTTGTCCGTTCCAGTTACCAGTTACCAGACGATGTGTTACCTTGTTTTCATTAATAATCGGGATATCATTTTTTCTAATCTCCTGATAATTAGGTTGTGTCATTTTATTTTGGGAAGGTAAATTAACCCAAAGCTGAATACCTTCAATGGTCCCCCCATTTTCCATAAAGAAATCACTTGCCCGCTCACTATGAATAATGCCGCGACCCGCTGTCATCCATTGAATATCACCCGCTTCCAAAATACCCTCATTCCCTAAACTATCTTTATGTCTTATGCCACCCTGGTAAAGGAAGGTCACCGGCTCGAATCCTCTATGAGGGTGTGGACCGAGATCAATGGGGTCAAAGCCGGGTTCAACTTTTATAGGCCCAAAATGATGAAGTAATAAAAAAGGACTAATCTGGGGGACCCTTTGTGTAGGTAAAGGTTGTTTTACCTGAAAAGAACCCATGTCAATAATACTACTTTCCAAAATATGAGATACAGGCCTATAATTCATTTTATATTTTGATACACTAACAAATTAATTTTATTTTCGGTTTATGTCTGTATTAATTTTGTGGTCATGCCCTTTGTTTTTGTTAAATTCCCTCTATATTGTCCATCAAAATGTACAGCATGAAAAAAAAGATTGCTTTGGATATGGATGAGGTGATTGTGAATATTTATGATCGTTTTATTTCTCTCTACGTGGAAAAATATAATGTCGTTCCAAATCCTGAGGACTATGAGGGTAGAAAGTTTTACAACGTCAAAGGGGCGGAAAATTTCAGAAACTATCTTTTTGAACCTGGATTTTTTTTGGATTTACCCATTTTTGAGGGTGCTGCTGAGGTAGTGGAGTGGTTAAATACTCATTTTGATTTATTCATAGTGACGGCAGCTCAGGAATTTCCTCATTCCCTAATCGATAAATATCATTGGTTACAAAAACATTTACCCTTTATTTCATGGAAGCAATTTGTATTTTGTGGGGATAAATCCATCATAAGAGCTGACTATATGATTGATGATCATGTACACAATCTGAAAACTTTCGACGGGCTTGGATTATTATTTTCAGCATCACATAATATCAATGAAAATGGATATATTAGATTGAATAATTGGAATGAGGTGAAGTTGTTTTTTGAAAAGGAATTAGAAAATGAGCCTGCTCTGTAAATTAAATAAAAAAAATGAAGTGCATTGGGTTTGATTTAGGCAGTTCTTCCATTAAAGCTGCCATCATTGATACGGAATCAGGGGTATTGTTGGGTACTTGCCAATATCCTGATTCGGAAATGGCGATTGATTCTCCAGAACCGGGATTTGCTGAACAAGATCCAAGGGTATGGTGGGAAAATTGTCAAAAAGTTTCCCGGAAATTGTTAGCACAAACGGGTATTGATCCAAGTGAAATAAAAGGTATTGGTATTGCTTATCAAATGCATGGCCTGGTTTGTTTGGATAATGAGGGGGAAGTCTTGAGGCCTTCTATCATTTGGTGTGATTCGAGAGCTGTCTCTCAAGGGGAATTAGCGTTTAACGCATTAGGATCAGACTATTGCCTGTCTCATTTATTAAATTCCCCGGGCAACTTTACGGCGTCAAAATTAAGATGGGTGCAGGAAAATGAACCTGATATTTTTGCGAAAATTAAAACCGTTTTCTTGCCTGGTGATTATCTTGCCTGGTGTATGACTGGTAAAAAAAACACCACCATCACAGGATTATCAGAGGGTGTTTTCTGGGATTTTAAAAATAAGGAAATTTCAAGTAGTCTGTTGGAGCACTGGCAAATACCAGCTTCGTTACTTCCGCCCATTACCAATGTTTTTGGGGAACAAGGTTTTCTATCGGAAAAAACCGCTAATTTATTGGGTCTCCCGGAAGGAATTCCAGTGGCCTATAGATCAGGAGATCAGCCAAATAATGCATTGTCGCTTGGTGTTTTAGAACCTGGTGAAATTGCGGCAACTGGTGGAACTTCTGGCGTGGTATATGCCGTGGCCAATGAAATTATACCTGATAGCGAATCGAGGGTTAACTCTTTTGCCCATGTGAATTACACCATAAATGATCCCAAAATTGGGGTGTTACTTTGTATCAATGGAACGGGAATATTATATAGCTGGCTTAAAAATCAATGGGGAAAGGGACTTTTGTCTTACGCGGACATGGAGAAGGTAGCTGCCAGAATCCCTGAAGGTTCTGATGGATTAACCATTATTCCCTTTGGAAATGGAGCGGAGAGAATTTTAAAAAACAAACAATTAGGAGCCTCCATTTCAGGGCTGGACTTTAATAGACATACATCAGATCATTTTATTCGTGCTGCGTTGGAAGGTATTGCTTTCTCATTTCAATATGGTATGTCTATTTTAAATGAAATGGGCATTCAGGCAAATCGAATAAAAGTGGGGAATGATAACTTGTTCCAATCTGCTATTTTTTCTCAAACGCTTTCTAATATTTCTTCTTGCTCCATTGAAATAGTTAAAACAAATGGTGCCGAAGGTGCCGCAAGAGGCGCTGCCTTTGGTTGCGGATTTTATAATACCTTAGCAGACGCAGTCGGACAAACAGAATCAATCCATACTTTTCATCCAGAACCTGTTTCTGATGCTTTATCTGCAGCGGCATTAAAATGGAGACAAACACTTAAAAACAACCTACAATGAGTTCAAAAAATGTATTGACGGGTGCTAAAACCTTTTTTCCGGAAGTTGAATTTGTGCCTTTTGAAGGCAAAGATTCAGATAATCCTTTCGCTTTTAAATATTATAATCCAGCACAGCTTATCTCTGGAAAATCGATGGCTGATCATTTCCGGTTTGCCATAGCTTACTGGCATTCCTTTTGTGGAAATGGTGCTGACCCGTTTGGTATGCCAACCAGGAATATGCCGTGGTTAAATGCTAATAATCCAATGGATAGGGCAAAGGATAAAATGGATGCTGCCTTCGAATTTATAACTAAAATTCAGGCGCCCTATTTTTGTTTTCACGATTTCGATTTGATTGAAGAGGGTCATTCATTGGTGGAATCTGAGAAAAGATTACAATTTATCGGAGATTATGCCAAAGAGAAAATGGCTGCCTCCGGAGTTAAAGTTCTCTGGGGAACAGCTAATCTTTTTAGCCATCCAAGATATATGAATGGTGCAGCAACAAATCCCGATTTTTCGGTCGTTGCATACGCTGCCGCTCAAGTTAAACATGCCTTAGATATTTCTATTCAGCTCGGTGCTGAAAACTATGTTTTCTGGGGTGGAAGAGAGGGTTATTTGTCCTTGCTAAATACAGATATGAAAAGAGAAATAGCGCATTTGGCTACTTTCCTTCATGCAGCTAAAGATTATGCAAGAAGTCAAGGCTTTAAAGGACATTTCTTCATAGAGCCTAAACCAGCAGAACCTACAAAACATCAATATGATTATGATTCCGCTACCGTAATAGGTTTCTTAAAGGCAAATGGGCTTGAAAATGATTTTAAATTGAATATTGAGGTGAATCACGCGACCCTTGCCCTGCACACTTTTCAACATGAATTAACGGTTGCAGCAGCCGATAATATGATTGGTAGCATTGATGCCAATAGAGGTGATTATCAAAATGGATGGGATACCGACCAGTTTCCAAATAATTTGGGTGAGTTGACAGAAGCTATGCTCGTTATTCTTCAAGCTGGCGGATTTCAAGGTGGAGGTGTCAATTTTGATGCCAAAATAAGAAGAAATTCTACAGATAATACAGACTTGTTCCTTGCTCACATCGGTGGCATGGATACTTTTGCACGTGCACTCATTGCTGCGGACAAAATAATCAATAAATCTGCCTACGTTTCTCTTAGAAATGAAAGATATGCGTCATTTGATTCAGGTGATGGCGCCCTTTTTGAAAAGGGAAAATTATCCCTGGAAGATTTGCATAAATTAGCTGGATCTTCTGCCGATCCTGTTCAAAAAAGTGGAAAGCAGGAGCTATTTGAAAATATTTTAAATCAATATATTTAAAATATAATACTTATTGGGGTTCAGTGGGTGCTGTTTAAAAATCAAGCGTCAACTGAACCCCAACCATCGTTTGTTCTTTTTTCAAGTTGGAAACGGAAATCCCTAAAAGGCGAATCGAGAAAACATCTCCGGTAAGTTCTTTCATTAATCCTTCAGCAACAGTATAAAGTAATTGATAATTATTCAGTTCTGTTGTAAATGTTTTACTTTTTGTCTCAAGGACAAAATTAAAATGCTTGATTTTTATCGTTATTGTTTTACCAAAATTATCGTCGATATCCATATAACGGAATAATTTTTCACAGAGAGTTTCCAGCGTTAGTTCCAGAAAATGGGAATCACTACAATCTTCAGAAAAAGTTTTTTCAGTACCAATAGATTTTCGGTGCCTGATTGGATTTACCAATCGACGGTCATCCCCTCTGACTATTTGATAATAATAAGATCCTGCCTTACCAAATACCTTCGTCAAGTCTTGTTGAGACCATTTTAATAAATCCTCACCTTTATAAATGCCCATTCTTTTGCACCTTTCAGCCGTTACTTTACCTATTCCATGGAAGCGTGAGATGGGTAGTTGTTTTAAAAATTCAGGCCCTTCAATCGGAGTGATTACTTTTATACCATTCGGCTTATTGACATCAGAGGCTACTTTAGCTAAAAATTTATTGTAAGAAACACCGGCTGAAGCAGTTAGCCCTGTTTCTACTTCAATTCTTTTCCTAATTTCCACGGCGATTAATGTGGCCGACGGTAGGGAAAGTTTGTTGTGAGTGACGTCGAGATAAGCTTCGTCCAGAGAGAGCGGTTCAACCAAGTCTGTAAAGTCGTGAAAAATCGTTCGAATAACTTTTGAAACCGCCTTGTATTTGTCGAAACTACCTCTAACAAAAATAATTTGGGGGCATTTTTTACGCGCCAACATTCCTGGCATAGCCGATTTGACACCATATTTTCTGGCTTCATAAGAAGCAGAGGCAACTACACCGCGGTTTCCTCCTCCGCCTACCGCTATTGGTTTCCCTCTCAAAGAGGGATCATCCCTTTGTTCAACGGAGGCAAAAAAGGCATCCATATCAATATGAATGATTTTTCTTATTTCAGGGGGTGACATTTACGGTAAATTGACATGATTTTTCTGGTTTCCTGGAGCCAAATGGACGCATATATTCAAGAACTATCGGGGAACTTCCTGTTTTCAATCCTTTGCATGTTAAAATTTGCCGGGTGGCAGAACCTACCATTTCGGGCTGATTAGCATTGGAATCAGTTATTGCTTTTTCGTATTTCTCCTCCTCATCCCACGATATGAGCGCTGATGATGTAGGAATCCATAAATAACCTGTTCCCTCAATTGCGGGTAATTTGAGTGTGTAGGTTTGCCCTAATTTAATGGTTATATTTTCCGGGCATCCTTCTGTTGAGAAAGTATCTTTCATGGCTGATTTCTGGGAGGAAGAGCAGGAATAATTAAAAATGGTAATGGATATTAAGAAGGAGATAGCATTCATAATTGTAGTATTTAAGCTTTAACCACCATTGAATAAAACGAAATTAATTAAACCCTATTATACGCAAAAAAGCGGAAAGATAGCCTATCTCTCCGCTTTTTGTAATGGAATTTAGCCATTAGGGTCTTGGAACAACATAATATACATATTTTGCAATATTATAAGTGTTGTAAGCTACATAAGCATAGCCTCCATAAGATCCCCAATCGGTACCCCATGAATTTTTTATAATCCATGCATTTTTTGCATCACACCAACCAACAATGGTAACGGCATGATTGATATAATTTGGACCACAAGCATAAGTTCTTCCATCACTTCCAGTATAGGTGTAGGTTGTGACTGCAGCATTTGGAATAGCGTTTAAAACACCTGTTCCATAAGAACCCCAACCATTGGCGAAAACATAGGAAGTTACCGCGCCGTATAAGGTAATGGCCGCTTTTACCTGATCTGTGGTTGGAAAACTTACATTGGTTCCAACTTGACCATGCCAATAAGCACCATAAGTTTTTGGTTTTGCCATACAAGCGGCATTTGTTGCCGTATATGGGTAATTGGCTTCCGTTGCAACCTTAAAACATTTAATATAATCGAAAGCTTTAAACGTATGGCCACCAGAGCAACTTCCTGCATCATCACCAGTACAGGTTTTTCCGCAGTTTACCATATCCTCTTCAGAAAGATTATGATTTACAGCAGAGGAAAAGATTTTCTTGTAAGTATGTTCCCAGGTTGCAGCAGCTGAAAATGCCCAACAACTGCCACAACTAAACTGATCTTTTACAGGAGTAAGATAGCTTGTATTAATGGTACAGCCTGATGCTCCCATCAATATTTTTTTCCAGTCAATGAGACTAAAATCAATAAAATAATCAGGATTCCAAATAAATTTATATGCTTCAAATTCTCTTTGAATAGTTGGAATTTCAGCTTTGATTCTTTCGAATTGAAGTTTTAACTCTGATGAATTATCTCCCACGGGTGTAATAGTTCCTGCTAATTGACTTAAAGGTCTGTTTAAGCTGAGGTTAGGTTCTAAAGTAAAAGTTGCATTTCTTAAACTTGAAAAGAACTTTTTATCTTCGTCTAATGCTGATTTTCCAAAGGTAGTCAGAGATTGCTCTATTTTGGCAACATCTCTTCTTCTGTAAAATTGCTGTAATGGATCAGAGGTGGTTTGGGCAAAACCTGTGTTTAAAAAGCCTATGCAGAAAGCAAGAACTAAAAAAAATGGAGTCTTCATGGTAATGGATTTAAAAAATTAAACAAATCAGTAAAAAAAGTTAACATATCAGTATGTTGAGCACAATGATTTTTGTTCCCTTTTCTTCGTTGTTTTATTTTATTTTTTTTTCAATTACTTGCAAAACGTCAAAATTATTTGCTTCTTTTTTATGCAAAATACCAATGAGGCGCATATTATTAATGTTCCAAGTGGCGGGAATTGAGGGGTTAAAGTTATAAACCAAATTATCAGTGGTAGATAATTTTGACAATAAAATCCCTGAAGAAGGGGTTAGCCAGGTTCTTACTACATTTTGATGAACATAATTGGGTTGTTTACCTGTAGGTGTTAATTGAAAGTCAGTAATTTCATCTTCCACTAAAAGAACACTTAAAAATAAGGCAGAAAAAGAGGTGTCCCGGCTTAATTTAATATTGGTAGTAACGGATAACTTGTTAGATACCTCTGAAAAGGAGGCAGTAAGTTCTAGTTTCAACAGTGTTTTTTGAGAAGTAACTTTAGCTAAATATCCGGGCCATTGTGTAGGAGACAGCATTCTGGATGATTCACCATCAAAAAGTTTTCTATTGATGGTAGCCACTGGATAGCCTACAGGTTTCCCCAGTTCATTAACAAGCTGGTCATTTTCAGATAAGCGGTAATCAAATTTATTTTCACTGTAAGGAATTGAAAATGAGCCTGTATGTACAGATATTACTATTAATTTATCCTTGTAAATCCCTTTCAACTCTTTAATCAGGCTATGACCAGCCGGACAGCCTACACAACGTACCCCACCAAATTCTTCGATTAATACATTGGCTGTCTCCAGTTCATTTCCAATGGGTGAGGCATCTAAGGGAGTGATGACAGGTGGGATTTCAGTACATGAGGTAATGAAAAGGGAAATAAAAATAATATAAGGGAGAGATTGCAATGGAAACATATTAGAATGAACTATTTAAAGAAAGCCGTACGCCACTAAAGGCAGGTTCCAACCGGCAAATGCCACCGGTACAAATAACGCCTTCCACTTGTTTGATATAGGATAAGGAAAATAGGTTATTACCTGGTTGATAATATACATCGAATCTGGGAAAATGCAAAGGAATAGATTTATTTTGACTGTTTTTGGGGCTAAATCTTCCTGGTTTCCAATTAAACATGTCAGACATTGAAAATTTCCATTTCGGACTAAGAACATATTCTGCGAGACCAAACATCCAGTGGCCGTAGTCATTTAGAAGAAAATCATTGCCTTTATTCATAAAAAGAGCCTGTGCTTCTATTCGTAAAGATTTCCCTTTGCCAGCATCCATTTCAATTTCAGCAAAGGGAGTTATCGTTTTTACTGTTGGCGCACCTGGTTTGAACTCATAAAATTGTTGATTGTATAATTGATGTTGAATGCCTACTGTCCAATGCTGTTTTTCATTTTGTTTGGTGAATTCTAAAAACCATTCTCTGTAAAGAGGATCTTCCGCCGTCATTTGCATGCCGGAATGATTCAAATTCATTGAAAAATCTTCGCTAAGTCTGACCTGTATATCTCCCTGCCAGGACCATTCTTCTAATTCCTGAGCGGCTGGATTGTAACGTGTATTTAATCTGAATGAATTGACGCGAGTCAGGGGGGGTAAAAAATTAAGATTTCCCCTGTTGAGCTGTTCTTGCGGGCGTGTTTTAAATGAAAAGTTTTTAGTTCGCTTTCCTTCGAGGGTTATTCCTATGGCATCGGTAGCATAACTTAGGGTACTGTAAAAAATAAATCCCAAACCTTGCTTATATCGGTTTCCAATGAGGGTGTCTCCTTGTAAAAGCGTTACAGCAAAAGGATCTATGTAAGTGTCCTTTGATTTGTGTGCCGCCTCTGCATACCATCTGAAAGCTCCATATTGAATGGTTTGATAATAGGTGCCTGCGTAGGTATTGTACTTGGGTATGAAAACTTCGGAACCAGGATAAGTTTGAAGGGTACTCACCAGATTATTCATGGAAGCGTCATCTATGGTGCGTGCCACGATACCAACACCAGGTGCCCAGGACACCGTTTTACTTCCTAACAAAAAGGAACGGAAATATTCACTCTGGAAACCCCGAATAACGGAAGGGTACAATTCAAATTGCCTTTTTTGCCTGCCAGTAAATGCTTTTACAAAAAAATCGGGCAAAAGTTGATATTTAAGTTTTATGCCTGCTAATGCGTTATCAATCAGTAAGGAACGTTCTTCAAAGGATCTGAAAATGAGTCCCGAACCTATCTGATCATATATGTAACCTGCTGATAGGGTTAGTTTATCCAGTGTTTTCTCAATGAGAAAATTGCCTATGCCCTGGTCACTATAACTATCTGTAGGCACGAGTAAATTGGAATTATTAAAATAATCAAAACGCAGGGAGAGTGAAAATCCTTGATAATCAGCCTGTAAATTTAGCCAGCTTTCAGATCCGAAAAGTTGGTGGTCATATTGGGGAATATTCGCCGCGCCAATGAGGGAATCTCGTAGGAAAAAATTGGCCCTGGTTTGGAATTGTCCAAACACATTTAGCTTATCATCTTGATCGGGGTCATTTTGCCCATAAACAGGAACAAAAGAGATACATATAATCAATATTTGCAGTAAAAATCTAATGTTTAAAAAAGGCATGGATTGACATATTAAAAAATAAATGTGCAGATGAAACAGACAATTTTAAAGCATTTTGTCAGGTTTCATTGTATGCGCACTTAAAAATGTTGTATTTTCGTAAAAATAAAAACAAATGCGGACTCTTACCCTACTATTCTTTCTTTTATTTTCTATTTATGGTTTCGGGCAAAAATCAATGCCTGATGTGATGATAAAGTCTTTGGACGGACAATCTGTTTCTACTAAAAAAATCTTAGAAAACAAGCTTACGTTAATTAGTTTTTGGGCAACGTGGTGTGGGCCATGTAAAGTGGAATTAGATGCGTTAAAATCTGTTTATCCTTCATGGCAAGAAAAGTATGGGTTACAAATTGTGGCTATAACGATAGATAATCCAAGGCAATTATCGAAAGTAGCACCGATGATAAAAGCAAAAGGGTGGCCATATCTTTTCTATGAAGATTCTATTGGCAACCTAAAAAACAAACTAAATTTTCAAAGTATTCCTCAAAGTTATTTGGTGGACCGGAATGGAAAGGTCGTTTGGTCAAATATGGGTTATGCACCAGGGGTTGAGCTGGAAATAGAGAAACAAATTCAAAAAACCATACAGAAATAAGGTGTTGTTTTTGAATATTTTAGTTTTTGTGTAAACTGTCCGATAATTTAATTTAAAACTAAGCCCGTTTCATTTTAATTGCTATACATTACATTTAAAAAATGGCTATGGAGAATTTGGGTGTGGGTTTAGAAGGAATGAACGTTGAAAGTTTTATCCTCAATGAACTGAAAAATCTTAATACTAGGTTAGATCAGGTTTTAAGTTTAATTATAAATGATAGAGTTCATTTTGATGAGAAATGGGCAGAAAATGAACGAAAATGGATAGGAAATGAACAAAAATGGGCGGAAAATGAACAAAAATGGGCAGAATTCAAATCCTATTCAGATGAAAAATGGGCTGCCAATGATGCGCGTTGGGATGCGAACGATGCTCGTTGGGACGCTAATGATTTAAGATGGATTGCCAATGATGCCCGATGGGACGCGAATGATGGCCGCTGGGATGCAGATGACTTGAAATGGGAAATCAACGATATTCGATGGGTGAGTATCAACTCAATATTGGATGACCTCATAGCGTCGTTTCTTGAATTCAAAAAGGATAATTTAAAATTTGATGAATTCATGAGGGTGAAAGTCGGCGCATTAGGAGCTCGATGGGGTGTTGCGACAGAAAATTCTTATAGGTCAATGCTCGAAAGTATCCTGGTGAAATCATTCAACGTTGAAGTTCAGAATTTTATAGGATTGGATGAATCGGGAACTGTTTTTGGAAGACCTGACCAGATTGAATTGGATATCATTATTAAAAATGGTGTTCTAATTATAATGGAATTGAAATCCTCAATTAGTAAAAATGATTTGTATATTTTTGAACGAAAAGTTAGATGGTATGAGTCAAAATTTGATATAGTTGTAAATAGGGCCATTGTCGTTTCACCAATGGTAGATAGATGGGCCATCGCCGTTGCTGAAAAATTGAAAATTGAATTATTCTCCAATTTTGATGATTTACATTTCGAATTCAGCAGGCGATTAAAAACCAAAGGAATTAGATTTTTTTGAATTATTTTGCCAATGCTTAAATGAAAAAGATCATAAGGATTTTTATACTGCTGCTGTTTTTCTTCCATTGGTATGCTAAGCTCGATGCTCAAAATGCCATTTCAACGGCAAAACCATGGACCTATTGGTGGTGGATGGGAAGCGCAGTGGATACAGCAAATATTAAGGTTCAATTGGATTATTTTGCAAAAACAGGATTAGGTGGGGTTCATATTATTCCCATTTATGGAGCCAGGGGATTTGAATCAAAATTTCTGCCTTTTATGTCAGAAAAATGGCTGGAGTTAGTTCAGTTTACTCAAAACCAAGCCCATTCACTTGGCCTGGGTGTTGATATAACGCTTGGAACTGGTTGGCCTTATGGAGGGCTAATGATAGATCAAAATTCTGCCGCAGCGGCACTGGAGAAATTTGAAGAAGTATTTTTAGCTACAGATTCTTTACGCATTCCTCTGGATAGCCTTAAAATAAAAGCCTTTCCTTTGGGCATTCTCGGGGCAAAGGCAGAAAATGAAAAGGGGGCAATAATATGGCTTGACCTTGATGAAAAGAAAAAGGG
>BJGN01000067.1 GCA_014190515.1 Bacteroidota bacterium | reverse complement strand
TTTCAGCATCCTCCAGCAGATATTTAAACACAACATCATAAATAGGATTGGCGATAATCATGGGAATCTATTTTAATTCAAGGCAAGATAGGCTATTTAAACATCATCCGGGAAGACAAAAAACCAAGAATTCCGATGTATTAGAGAATATGGGGAAAGCCCTAAAATATATTGGGGGAATTTGTGCCGCCAGGGGCTAAAAGGTAATTTGAGCCCATTTGTGCCGCCAGGGGCATAATAGTCTATAGACATGTGACCCCGAGGGGGTCAGGCATGAAAAGTGTAAACTTTTTTTAGGATAGGTCAATGCTGGCATAGTGCAAAATATCTATCATTAATTTTATATTCTCTTCATCAATTTCATGATTAAAATCCTTCATTAATTTTCCGCCATCTAAGAAATTGGATTGCTCAAAGATACTTAAAAGCTTATCAAGGCTCGTTTCAAACCTTTCTGTTATTCTATTTACCTGAACTATGTAACAATCTTGGGACAACTTTTCAATAAAATCAATTTTGTGATTGATCATTTTATTTGAAATAAGGTCTTCATAAGTATTCTCCAATTTAATGCAGGCTGATTGAATTTCAGGCAGATTAAAACCTAAAATATAAATGGTGATAGAAGGTAATTTACGTTTTTCATAATCGAAGGTACCATTCCTATTATAATGCACAGCCTGAAAATTACTAAGCATCTTCGGCTCAATAAAATTCTTTATTTTTTGAATTTCGACATGGACTTTCTCTGTTTCACCCGAATCTGTTAAAATCGTGGCGATAAAGTCTAATTGAAAGAAATTTTTAGACGATACCTCCTGACTTTGTTGCTCTTTAGAACTAATAGTTACAGAACTACTTTTATCGACATCCTTTGGGTTTGGAAATTCCTGAGTTATAACTTGTAGGGCATGGATATTTTGCTCTAAAAGGGTACCAATAAAGAACTTAGCCACCCTATCATTCTCCATTAATTTTTTAAAAATAGTATCATATAAAGGATTCGCGATAGTCATGGTATTATTTATTTAGCTAAAGATAAGCTATTATGACAACATAAACCGAGACTTGAAATTTAATAGCTTTAAACTGAAAATAAATAGACCTTTCTCCCGCTGAAACAGTTTGATTGATACCGAAAAAACAACCTAAAAACCCATTATCAACTTTTCAATACTTGGTAAATGGATGTTATCAAAAAAACCTTTCGTTTAAGGTTTTTCATTATACCAAAATACAAGGCAATAATGCTGGAATATTAATTCATGGGGCGTTTATACTTTGGTACTTATGTTAAAAACATCTTGCTTTGGTCCAGATATTTTGTTAAATTTTTCTAGTTACTACCCTTGATTTACAAAGATGGCGGTGCTATGCCCATGGTAGTTTATTCAAAAAAATAGATCGTCGAATAAACATTATCTCCAAAACGAAGACGTTCTCTGTATTCCTCAAAATCCTGTAAATCCTGATTCAGAACCGAGTGTTAAAGGTAAATTTCAACTATAAAACCTATAGTAAAAAATCTAATATCTATTGGGTATAATGTTAGAATACCATCCATTCCCCTAGAGGCGAATTGAATTCGCCCGCCTATGATACCGATAAATTTCCCAATATCCGATATTATTCATCCTGATGCAGAAACCCAAAAAAACAAAAATCATTTAACACAAGATAAAAAAGGTTCGGAGCGAACAAACGCTCCGAACCCAAGGATATAAATTAACCTAAAAACTTATTTCTTGTAAACTAAGTTGATTTCTAAATCAAATTCGTCATAGATAGTCTTATCACCAAGATTCTCAAAGAAAGAACCTGAACCATATCTGATGTCATACTCAGAACGATCTAAAGTTATTTTTGCAACAGCCGTTTGTTTTCCTTCCACAGTTTTGATGTCTGCGTTAAATCTTAATTCTTTCGTTGCCGCTTTCAAATTTAAGTTACCAACAATTTTGTAAGCACCTGGAGTTCCTCTTGATACAACTTTAGTAATTACAAATTTTGATGTTGGATGAGCAGCTACGCCAAAAAAGTCATCACTTTTTAGGTGTCCACCTAATTTCTTTGCTCCTTCACCAGTTAAGTCTTCAACTGTGATAGAAGTCATGTCCATTTCGAAAGCACCACCAATTAAATTATCACCTTCAAACTCAAGGGAACCGCTTTTCAACATAACTTTGCCGAAATGCTTTCCTGTGACTTTATAACCTGTCCATTTTACATAGCTGCTTGTTAAATCTGCAGGTACTTTTACTGGTGGCTTAACAAATGAGAAAGAAGCCACAGCTACTAAAACTAAAAACATTGAGAATTTTTTCATAAGATGTTTATTTAAAGTTTAACAATTTAATTTAATGGTTGTTCAGAAAAATGATTCCCATTTCGAACAATTTCCAGTAATTCATTCAAATGTGAGGCTTGTAAGTCAGTGAGATTATTCATTGTTTCGTAAATATTACGCTCAATGACCTCGTTACAAATATGTAATAATCGTAAACCCTCTTCCGTTATTCTTATCTCAACCTGCCTTCTGTCATTTGGACAGAAAGTCCTGTTAACCAAATTTTTATCAATTAATTTATCTACCAAGCGACTTGTGTTAGACGTTTTATCTAACATCCGGGAAGTAATTAATTTTAATGAAGATGGTTTACAGCCCATGCCCTTCAATATCCTGAGAATATTAAATTGCTGACCACTTATGTCGTAAGGCTTCAATAATCTGTTCACTTTATGATTTAACCAGGCCGCAGTAAATAGCAAATTCACATGGGCTTTGTGAAAGTTATCCTTAAAAACAGACTGATTGATTTCTTGTTCCAAATTCATTGTTGACTCATTAATTGTATATACAACTAAAAAGAAAAAAAGGTTCAACGATTTTGAAAAAAAATTAGGATAACTTTACTCGAATAAAATAAATATCATGAAAATACTTATCATTGGTGGCGGTAATATGGGTTTAACCTACGCGCAAAGTTTTCTTCGCACCCAAAATGCGTCCAAAGATGACATGATGATTTTGGAGAAATCGTCGGACAGAGCTACCGAACTTTCAAGAAAAGATATTGGAACGGTTTTCGGTGACGCCATTGAATGTGTTCCTCTCGCTGACATTGTTATTTTAGCGGTGAAACCACAAGATGCCAGAATCATGTTTGCTTCCATTAAGGACAAGGTTCACCATCAACAGGTATTTTTGTCCATCATGGCCGGCGTTAAAATTGATCAGATTAAAGAAGGGCTGGGAACATCCAAAGTCATTCGGGCGATGCCTAATTTACCGGCTCAAATTGGTCGGGGTATGACCGCTTTTACCTCATCGGAGGAAGTAACCAGAATAGAATTAATCACTGTACAGAATTTACTGAACACCACTGGCAAGACCGTTTATGTTGAGACTGAAAAGTTTATAGATGCTGCAACGGCTATTTCAGGCAGTGGGCCTGCTTATGTGTTTTTATTTATGGATTCCATGATTTCAGCTGCCAGAGGTATGGGGTTTTCTCCCGCCGAGGCCGAATTGCTGGTAAGCCAAACTTTTCTTGGTGCCACGGAATTATATAATTCAGGAGATTATACCTGTCAGGAATGGATTCAGAAGGTGTCCTCAAAAGGTGGTACAACCGAAGCAGCAATGCAATCATTTGAACAACAACAAGTAAAAAACCATATTATTGCCGGCGCTAATGCAGCGTTACAACGTGCCATTGAACTTGGTCAAGGAAATTAAATAGTATCAATAAAAAATAAGTATGACTCAAATGTATATTCCTCTCTTACTCTTTGGAGCTATTATCGTAGGCTTTTTATTAGGATTTGTAGTTCAAAAATTGACCGTAGCCGCTCATTATTTGTCAAAAAAAGAAGTTGAAAATACCTTCGTACCAAAGGTTCAATATGAGAGCATCGTGCATCAGTTAAACAATGCTAAATCGGTTGAAACAGCTCAGCAATATCAAATCCTTGAATTAACGAGTACGTTGTCGGCAACAAAAGCGCAAAATATAGAATGGGACAAAAGGCTATTGGAGCAATCGAAAGAAATTCAAGCGCTTCAATCGAAAGCCCGACTGGAATTTGAGCAACTTTCACAAGCTATTCTGGAGGAAAAAAGTAAGAAATTTACCCATCAAAATGAAGAAAATCTAACCCGTCTTATAAATCCTTTGAAAGAGCATATTGCCAAATTTGAAGAAAATATGCAAAAGAGATTTCAGGAGGAATCGCTCGACAGAAACACGCTAAAAGTAGAAATTAATACCTTAAAACAGCTCAATCAACAAATCAGCCAGGATGCGGTAAATTTGACCAGCGCTTTAAAAGGTAATTCAAAGTTCCAGGGTGATTGGGGAGAAGCGCAATTAGAAACCTTGCTGCAACAAGCGGGATTAGAAAAGAATATACATTATCTCATACAGGAAACTAAAACCAACGAAACGGGAAAGAAACAAAGACCGGACTTTATCATTTTACTGCCTGACAGCAAACATCTTATTATTGATGCGAAAGTTTCCTTAACGGCTTTTGAGCGATATCATCGAATAGATGATGTTAAAGAGAAGGAAAAAGCATTGCAGGAACACCTATTTAGTCTCAGGAAGCACATAAGGGAGCTGGGCGATAAAAAATACCAGCAATTGGAAACGCTAAAGAGTCCCGATTATGTGCTTTTATTTATCCCAATTGAACCCGCCTTCTCTTTGGCCTTACTCTCTGATGCCAATCTATTCCAGGAAGCCCTGGAGCGGAATATAGTGTTGGTTACCACTTCTACCCTACTTGCGACTCTCAGAACGGTCTCATTTATATGGAACCAAGACAAGCAGAGTAAAAATGTCGCTGAAATTGCCCGACAGAGTGGTCTTTTGGTGGACAAATTCGTTTTATTTCTGGAAGACATAAAGGACATTGCCGATAAATTAACGAAAGCGCAGGAAAGCGTTCATTCGGCTATGAACAAACTAATGCTTTCGCCTAAAAAGGGAGACACCCTGGTGGGTAGAGTTAAAACCATAAGCCACCTGGGTGCCCGCCATACTAAGCCCATTCCAACGGAATGGATAGAGGATGAAACTATTTTATCGTCGGAATAATTTTCTTGAGAAACGCAATACTCAATGGCACATTTTCCATTTCTTTATCGCTTTCGTCTTCAATAAAATAATGCTTGATACCATTTTTCTTTGCCAATTTAAAAATGGTTTCATAGTCAGCCTGACCTGTTCCCAATACTACATCATTTTCAGGACCTGAACCGCCGGTTAAATCACCAGTGACTCCCTTTTTGATATCCTTTAAATGCATCATTTTGAAACGGCCCGGATATTTTCTTAGCAGGGAAGCGGGACTGGCCCCACCGTGTATAGTCCAGAAAATATCCATTTCAAAGGAAACATATTTGGGATCGGTCTTTTGAACCAGGTAATCCATTAAAGTTCCGTCCATATAAGGTTGGAACTCAAATCCGTGATTGTGATAACAAAGAGTTACACCATTTTCCTTTAGCAACTTACCAGCCTTATTGAAAACGTCAACAGCATTTTTTGCATCCTGAAGGTTAAATTTTCCTTTTTGATGAGGAATCCATGGACACATAACCATTTTAACACCAAGTTCCTTTGCGCGGGTAACGACAGCAGCTGGATTATCCTTCAGCTCGTTATAATCGCATCCAGTGGACACAACAGCAATACCACGATCCTGGCATTTTTTTAGAAAATCGGCATTGGAAAGCGTTTTAGAACCACCGCCTTCCATCTCCTGAATACCCAAATCTCTGACTAAATCCAGAATTTTATCTGGATTTTGGCCCATGTGATTTCTGTAAGTATAAGCCTGAACGCCTATTTTGAACCATTTTGGCATTTTCTGAGCCTGAGCAGGCAGAGAAGCAAAAATGGATAAAACGAATAAGGATAAAATAATTTGAAGGGTTAATTTACGCATAGCAATTTTATTTTAAAGTATATTTTTTTTCAATGCCTCAACTGCATAATTTGCTGCTCTGGCACTTAAAGCCATATAAGTCAGGGAGGGATTTTGCGTTGAGGTAGAGGTCATACAAGCGCCGTCAGTCACAAAAACATTCTGACATTCATGCAATTGATTCCATTTATTCAGCAGCGATGTTTTAGGATCTTTTCCCATTCTTATACCGCCCATTTCGTGAATATCTAAGCCCGGAGGATGATTTACATTTCTTATTTTAAGATTTGTAAAGCCCGCTTTGGTGAACATTTCACTAAACTGTTCAATAAAATCGAGGGTCATTTTCTCGTCATTGTCGTCATAACTCACAGAAATTTTAAGTTGTGGCATACCGTGAAGATCCTTGAGCTTTTCATCTAAGGCAACAAAATTAGTTATTTTGGGTATGGTTTCACCCATCATTCCTGCGCCAATATTCCAATGGCCATTTAATTTAGGATTAGCAAGCGAATTTTTTAGCGATTCACCAAATTCACTGGTGTCAGCAGAACTACCTCGGCTGGCGGAGAAAGAGGTAGCATATCCTCTTAAAAAATCCATTTCCTGCTTGTGTAAATTCCTAAATCGGGGAATATACCCTGAGGTAGGTCTCCGTCCATCTGTTTTTACATCCAGATTCCCTTCATATTCAGCGTTAATCCCTGATTTATAGTTATGAAAAGCGACATATTTTCCCATTAAGCCATTATCATTCCCCAAACCATTTGGGAAACGACGAGAGGTAGAATTAAGCAATATCAAATTTGAATTCAGTGCTGCCCCATTGACAAAAATAATCTTAGCAAAATACTCCGTGGATTCACCTGTGATGGTATTAATAACCCTAACGCCGGACGCTTTATTTTTCTTTTCGTCAAACAGCACCTCAGCGACCAAAGCATCGGATAGAAGGGTAAGATTCCCCGTTTTCATAGCCCATGGAATGGTTGAGGCATTGGAAGAAAAGTACCCACCCAGCGGACAACCCCTTTCACATAAGGTTCGATGCTGACATTTTGCCCGACCCTGGGCTATATGAATAGGCTGAGCCTCAGTAATATGTGCACATCTGGCAACAATGACCTGACGATCTCTGTATTGTTGGGCAACAAAATCAGAAAAATACTTTTCGACACAATTCAGGGGAAATGCGGGTAGGAATTCACCATCGGGAAGATGAGGTAAACCGTCCTTATTTCCACTGATACCTGCAAATTTTTCCACATGGCTATACCAGGGAGCCAAATCCTCATAACCAATAGGCCATTCGACGGCGTAACCATCGCGGGCAGGTCCTTCGAAATCAAAAGGAGACCAGCGCTGTACCTGTCTCGCCCAAAGTAGCGATTTTCCACCCGTCTGATAGGCACGTATCCATGAAAAGGGTTTTTCCTGAACGTAAGGATGCTCCTTATCTTTTACGAAAAAATGAGCCGACGTTTCGTTAAATGCGTAACATTTTGAAACCACCGGATTTTCATCGATAAAGTCTTGGGGTAATTGTCCCCGATGTTTCATTTCCCAGGGAAAAAGAGTAGCTGTGGGATAATCTTCTATGTGTTTTACCTCCCTGCCCCTTTCTATTAACAGCGTTTTAAGTCCTTTTTCCGTTAATTCTTTTGCGGCCCAACCACCACTTATGCCTGATCCTACGACAATAGCATCGTATTTATGTTTAACGGCAACCTTCAAATTTAAATTTACCATAATACTTAATTGACTGTTGCACAACTATTATATCGATTTGGTGCCATTTCGTAAGGAATAATTTGTTTCATAAAATGCGAAGAAGTCTGATATCCCTTAATGGTTAAAGACTTAATAAGTTTCAATCCATCTTTTTCGATATTTCCTCCCTCGATAAAAGCATTTTTAAGCAAAACAGTGCGTTGCTCTGCATTACAAGCAGCAAAAGATACGCCTGATGCGGCTATAGATTGATTTTCTATATATTTCAACGCTGTTTCCGCAGCATTTTTTTGATCTTTAGTTATGCAATCTTGCAACATTATTTTTACATATTCTGGTACTCCCAGGGAAACTGCCCCAGGTGTTTTCCCTTCCGGAATGATGGCATCTATAATAGCATCCAGCGTATTAGACAAGATTAAAGGCGATGATAAAGTATTAACACTCACTGACGCATTCAAAACAGAATGTAAAAATGGCAAACCACCGGTTAAAAGGGCCATTTGCCGAATCATTTTTCTTCTTTTCATACTTTTTCCTAAATAAATTTTGATGACAAAATAAACAGAATTATTTATATTTCGGAGATTATGTTTTACCTTTTCATTAAATACGTCATTTGAACAAAAAAGCAATGAGCATAAGAATTTTTAATTCTTTAAAATGGGCAGTTCCCATTGTTATAGTCAGTGGAGTAGTTTTATTTTTTCCTGACATTTTCTCAGTGAAGGACAAAGACTCTTTTTATGTAGAGGAAGTAAAGCCTATCATAAATAAAAAATGTATTTCCTGTCATGGCGGGGTGAAACAAAGTGCCGGATTTAGCATGATGAACCGGGCATCATTTTTCAAAAAGAATGATTCCGGAAAGCCTGCTATTGACGTATCAAATCCCTCTCAAAGTGAGCTTTTGCTTCGTATAAATCATGAAGATCCCAAAGAACGAATGCCTTCTGAAGGAAAACCGTTGAGTTCCAAAGAAATAAAAACATTTGAAAAATGGTTGGAAATGGGTGCACCCTGGGGTGAACATTGGGCTTACAAAGCGCTGTCACCAGTAAAAGTACCATCTAATAGCAGCTGGATGGGTATTTTTGGTGGAAATAAAGAAAAAGGTAATGCCGTGGACGCATTTATCCAACAAAAATTAAATGAAAATAACTTAAAACTCAATCCCACTGCAGACAAGGAAACGTTGTTAAGAAGGGTGAGCTTAGATTTGATTGGTATTCCGGCGCCAAAGGATATTGCTGATAAATATTTAAATAGTACTGCGCCTGATGCCTATAAAACGTTAGTAAATGAACTCCTTAAACTACCTCAATTCGGTGAAAAATGGGCCTCCGTTTGGTTGGATATTGCCCGTTTCGCAGATAGTAAAGGGTATGAAAAAGATGGCAACAGGCAAATTTGGAGATATAGAGATTGGGTTATTCAGGCCCTAAACAAGGATATGCCTTATAATCATTTTATTACAGAACAAATAGCGGGTGATTTATTACCCAATCCTAAAGATGAACATTTTATAGCCACTGCCTTTCATAGAAACACTCCAACCAATGACGAAGGAGGAACGGACGACGAAGAATTCAGGACTGCAGCAGTTATCGACAGGGTGAATACCACTTTTGAAGGCCTTATGAGCACTACCTTTGCCTGTACTCAGTGTCATGGACATCCCTACGAAGACATTAAACATGAAGAATATTTTCAGTTTTTAGCCTTTTTCAATAATACACGGGACGAGGATACCGTAGAAGAGTTTCCCGTTATCAGGCACTATGAAAAAACCGATAGCTTACAACTTTTAGATTTGGTGGCCTGGGTTAAAAAAACCGCTACACCTAAAAGAGCCGATGAAATTTATTCATTTCTAAAATTTTTACAACCCTTGGTTTATGCCACTCACGCTGATCTTTTTGTCAATAGTGAGTTGTACGATACAAAATATCTGGTTTTTAGAAAAAAGAGTTCAGCGAGAATAAAAGATGTGGTTTTAAATGGCGAAGTCAGATTTATAGCACAGCAAAGAGGAAATAGTAAAAAAGGAAAATTAACCATTCGCCTGGACAGCCTTCGTGGAAAAGTATTAGGGCAGTTTAACATTCCATCTACAGAAGGTAAATGGTCATTCACCCCTTTTGATATCCAGCCAGTATATGGAAAACATGATCTATATTTCAGCTATGACAATGCATCGCTAAGATCCGATACTGAGTCAGGTTTTACTTTAAATGCTTTTCATTTAGATCATGCCTTTCCTGGAAACGAAGGAGATCCATCAAAAAAATCAATGGATAGTTTGTATTGGGCTTTATTAAGAAAAAATCCACCAAATACTCCCATTATGATGGATAATAAACCGGAAAATGCCAGGAAAACCCAGGTTTTCATACGAGGAAACTGGAAAGTTAAAGGAGAAGTTGTTTCCCCAGGCATACCAAAGGTTCTCAGTAATTCCTTTAATTTGACGAAACCTAACCGCATGGGCATGGTAGAATGGATGACCGATAAACGCAATCCATTAGTATCAAGAACGTTGGTGAACAGATTGTGGGAACAACTTTTTGGAACGGGTATAGTAGAAACTTTAGAGGATTTTGGATCACAAGGCACCCTGCCTTCTCATCCGGAATTGTTGGATTATTTGTCCTGGCAGTTTATGAATAAACATAAATGGTCTATCAAATCGTCCCTGAAAGAAATCGTTCTTTCACAAACCTACAGGCAATCATCGGTGGTTACCTCTGAAAAGCTAAAAAAAGATCCAAATAACCGTTTATTGAGCAGAGCCCCCAGGATAAGATTAAGTGCGGAACAGGTGAGAGATCAGGCATTACACGTTGCCGGACTTCTGAGTAATAAAATGTACGGGCCGTCCGTAATGCCTTATCAACCAGAGGGAATATGGGCAAGTCCCTATGACGGGAACAAATGGAAAATAAGTGAGGGTGAGGACAAATACCGACGCTCTATCTATACCTATTATAAGCGGAGCAGTCCCTACCCTTCCCAGTTAACTTTTGACGGTACGGGTCGCAATGTTTGTAACGCAAGGAGGATTAGGACAAATACCCCTTTACAAGCTTTAGTTACCTTGAATGACCCTGTTTTTATGGAAGCGGCGACGCATTTTGGTCAAAAAATGTTGGAAAATCCTGGTTTGTCTGTCAACGATCGCATACAACATGGATATCATATTTTACTAAATAAACCCATTTCACCTACTCTTTTACAACCCTTGGTGAAACTTTATAAGGATTCAAAAACATATTATAAATCTCATCCTGAACTAGTTAAAGAAATTCAGGTTGAAAATCCAAACGTTGAAGATGCTGCTTTCGCGTTAGTTGCCAATGCTATGTTAAATTTAGATGTAATCATCACTAAAAATTAAGCCGCGACATGAATAATAAAAGATTGAGTCTTGCTGAAGAAGCCCATTTACTGGATGCACAACTTGCTACCCGCAGATTGTTTTTAAAACAATGTTCTATGGGTTTAGGTGCTTTAGCTTTTTCACCTCTTATCAACGCGTGCACAAGTGAGTCCAACGGGTCTTCCAACACTTTGTTCGATCCAACAAAGCCGCTTCTCCCCAAAACACCCCATTTGCCGGGGAAGGCCAAATCTGTGATTTATCTTCACATGGCCGGAGCCCCCTCGCAATTAGAATTGTTTGACTATAAACCTGAACTCAAAAAACTGGACGGACAACTTTGCCCGGAATCCTTATTGAAGGGGAAAAAATTTGCCTTTATCAGAGGCGTTCCCAAGATGCTGGGAACCATTGGTGAATTTAAACAGAGAGGTCAATCTGGTGCCTGGGTATCTCACTATATGCCTCATCTTGCAGGTGTTGCAGATGAATTATCATTCCTAAAGGCCGTTCATACCGATCAATTTAACCATGCACCTGCTCAGTTACTCATGCAAACGGGTTCGGCCAGACTTGGACGACCAAGTTTAGGCTCCTGGGTTACTTACGGATTAGGTTCGGAAAATGCCAATTTACCTGGTTTCGTTGTATTAACCTCCGGAGGTCAAAATCCGGATGCTGGTAAATCGGTTTGGGGCAGTGGATTCTTACCCTCTGTTTATCAAGGTGTACATTGTCGTTCTCATGGTGAACCCGTTCTTTATCTGGATAACCCCGCCAATGTAGATGGAAATATGCGTAAAGCGTCCATAGATGCTATCAACCAGGCCAATAAAGAGACTTATAAAGAATTTAATGATCCGGAAACTTTATCCCGGATTTCCCAATATGAAATGGCCTTCCGTATGCAAATCTCTGCACCCGATGTCATGAATATTTCCGATGAACCCGCCTATATTCATGAAATGTACGGAACAGAACCTGGAAAAGAGAGTTTTGCAAATAATGTGCTCCTGGCAAGAAAATTGGTTGAAAAAGGCGTTCGATTTGTACAATTGTTCGACTGGGGTTGGGATGTTCATGGCAATTCAACCGATACCTCACTGGAAATAGGTTTGGTAAACAAATGTAAGCAAATAGATAAAGCCATTACTGCCCTTATTTTAGATTTAAAACAACGTGGACTTTTGGAGGAAACCTTGATTGTCTGGGGAAGTGAATTCGGTAGAACGCCCATGCAGGAAAATAGAAATGGATTGGAAATGCCTTTCAAAGGTAGAGATCACCATGCCGATGCATTCACTATCTGGATGTGCGGAGGAGGTGCCAAAGCTGGAACAACCTACGGGGAAACAGATGAAATAGGATTTTATCCTGTCGATGGGAAAGTTTCTGTCTATGATGTTCAGGCTACTATCCTTCATTTGCTGGGCTTTAATCATGAAACATTTACTTATCCGTTCCAGGGAAGACCCTTCAGATTAACCGACGTTGAAGGGACCGTGATAAAACCCATATTAAGTTAAAATATGCACAGCAGAAGAAAATTCCTGGCTCAATCTCTTACAGCCACCGCCATACCATTTTTGGGTATGACTGATACCTTTCCATACGCTTCGAATGATTTTTCAACCCCTGTTTCCGTTCCGCTTTATATTTTTGCAACAAACTGGGGATTTAACGGAGATTTAGCCTCCTTTTGTCAAAAAGCAAAAGCAGCAGGGTATGATGGAATAGAAATGTGGGTACCTGGAAATAGTACCCAAAGGGACTTACTCCTTAATACGGTAGCTCAATTTGACTTAAAATTAGGATTGCTTACCGGGAGTGGAAAATCAAATTTTGAGGAACACCGAAATGAATTCCGTCAACAGATAGATTTGGCGATAGCCATGAAACCTGTTTATATAAATTGTCATTCAGGGAAAGATTATTTTACCCTATCACAGGCTAAAAATATTATAACAGATACAATTTTACCAGCCAAACAATCGGGCATTCCTATCTATCACGAAACGCATAGGGGCAGAATCTGCTATAATATTCCTACCACCCAGGCCCTTTTAAGCGACATTCCGGAGATGAAATTAACGTTAGACATTTCCCATTGGTGTGTAGTTCATGAATCTTTATTGAAGGACCAAAAAGAGGCTGTTGCTCAGGCTTTATCAAAAACAGGTCATATTCATGCCCGGGTTGGACACCAGGAAGGTCCACAAGTAACTGATCCACGCGCACCTGAGTGGCAAGATGCTTTTATGGCTCACTTGGCTTGGTGGGATGAGGTAGTCAAAATGAAAAACCAACAGGGAAGTGCCATTACTATATTGACAGAATTTGGTCCGCCCATGTATCTGCCTGTCGTACCATATACACAACAACCTCTTGCTAATCAGTGGGATATAAATGTATATATGTTAAATTATCTTCGAAACCGATATCAAAAAAAATAAATCCTATGGGAGTTTTACATCCCCTTGTCATACATTTTCCCATTGCTTTGTTGCTTTTAGCCTTTTTTTTAGAAGTCTATGGACTGAGCGCAACGGGTAAAAAGTACAAAGCATCCATTCCCCTTATCACCTTTTTAGGAGGTATTGGTGCTGTTTTTTCCGCGTTGAGTGGCTATTTTTTAATGAATCAGGGTGATTACGAGGATTCATCTGTGGAACTTCACAGAAATTGGGGCATAGCTCTGGCCATTGGATCGGCTCTATTAATCGGTTTATACCGATTTCCCCCTAAAATTCCCCATATTCATCTTCTTGGACAAGGAGCGTTAAGTATATTGGTTTTAGTTACCGGTCATTTGGGTGGAAACTTAACCCATGGGGAAGATTTCTTATCGTTTGATAAACCTAAAAAAGAATCGAAGCAAATTGCATTTAACCAAAATACGTTGGTTTATGCAGACATTATTGCGCCCATTTTTGAAGAAAAATGTGTTGCCTGTCATGGAAAAACGAAACAAAAAGGAAAGTTAAAATTAGACCAAATTGAAAATGTACTAAAAGGAGGTAAAAACGGATTTTATCATGGTAGCGAAGAGGGCAAAATGGCTTTAATGTCACATCGAATGAGGCTCCCTTTGTCTGATAAGCAGCACATGCCTCCAAAAGGAAAAACACAACTTACTGAAAAGGAAATAGTTATTATAGAAAAATGGTTATCTTTAGGCGCAAGCCCAAAATTATTACTGAAAGACTTACAACTAACAGAAGAATTTGTTTCAGCTTCAAATGAAGAAAAAAATATGGCTAAAACAGTTGATTGGCCTTCTGTACCTGACTTAGCTGCTGTGTCCGAAACCATGCTAACTCCTTTAAGAGACAGAGGTATGGTGGTGTTACCTTTAGCCAGTGGTCATCCGCTCCTTCAGATAAATTGCCAGTCCCTTTCCGATTTTAGCGACAAAGATGGGGAACTATTTAAAGGATTAGAAAAAAATATTGCTTCTATCAGACTGAGTGGTACCAAGATTTCCGATAAAAGCCTGAAATGGATAAGTGGATTACCTAACCTCTCCAAACTTTATCTTGATAATACATTGATTACCGATGAGGGCATTGCTTTATTAAAAAATACCACTGAACTAAGATATTTGAACCTGGTGGGAACGAGTATAACAGAAAAAGGATTACGTACTTTAAGCTCATTACCCCTTTTAAAATCTGTTTATTTATATCAAAGCGAAGTCAAAATAGAAGACATGGCTGAAATACAGCAAAGAATGCCTAAAGTTTATTTTGATTTAGGTGGGTATAAAATAGATACGTTAACGATGGAAATTACCACCGAAGAAAAATAGGATTCCCTTCGGTGGTAGGTCTTATTTACCAGCCAATGCCGTAATCTTCTCCAAAATGACTACTGCCACCCCAGAAAGAGCCATGTTTATGGTCAAAATAAATGGCATTAATAGGGCCAGATGTTTTTCTATCAAACTCAAGCAAATAACCTAATTTTTTGAGTTCCCTTCTTGTCCAGTCCGGCGTTTGTTCATTCACTAACAAGCGACCAGGTTCAGAAACATGTTTATCGAAAGAACTCTTCATTTGAAAAGAATTGACATTTGGCGCTTCACAAGCCTCTTGAACATTCATATCAAATTCTACCATATTCAAGAAAAACTGTAATAGATTCTGGTCTTGAGAATCACCGCCCTGAACGGCAAAAGAAACAAAAGGAATATTATTGCGCAATGCCAGGGTTGGCGTAAGGGTAACGCGTGGACGCTTGCCGGGTTCTAACACATTAAACGGGTTATCAGCAGCATCTAACACAAAGGCCTGCATTCTTTGACTTAATCCAATACCAGTATTTCCGGCAACACAGGCGGGAATCCAACCACCACTTGGGGTCACACTCACTACCCAACCCTCTGCATCGGCCGTTTCAATAGAGGTTGTTCCGGCAAAAAATCCTTCCCTATGTTCCTCAGACATTATGGAGGAATGGGAATTTTTATACTTTTCCAATAAAGATTTGAACGGATTAACTTTTTGCTCAAAAGGATAAGGATCACCCGGACCTGCCAGCGTATCATTTCGATCGTATTGAATACTTTTCGCTCTTTCCCTTGCATAAGCTTTCGACAATAAACCATTGATGGGTTCCGATGGGGAAAAATCGGGATCTCCATAATAAAAATCTCTGTCTGCGAAAGCGAGATGCATGGCCTGGCAGATGGTATGAATATATCTGGAGGAATTATAACCCATTGATTTCAAGTCGAAATTTTCCAGGATGTTCAGCGCTTGCAGCATTACAGGGCCTTGGGTCCAGGTGGTTAATTTATAAACATCGATGCCTCTGTAATTTACAGAAAGTGGTTCTTCCAGTTTCACTTTCCATTTTGCAAGGTCCTCCATAGTTATCAATCCACCCTGTTCTTGCACGCCCCTAACGAATTCTACGGCAATATCGCCGCGATAAAATCTATCATAAGCAGCCTGGATAGCTTCCTTTCTGGATTTCCCCTGTTTTAACGCAGAGGATTCAGCTTCTACCAACTTAGAGAGCATTTCAAAAAGATCTTTTTGAACAAAAATCTCGCCACCTTCCGGTGCTTCCCTAGGTTCGTTCAGATGAGGAAGAAAAATCTTTTTTGAATAAGGCCAGTTTTTAATTCTCGCCTTATTTTTTTCAATCATATCAGCGGTAGAAGTTTCCATTGGATAACCTTCAGCCATTTGCATGGCAGGTTTCAGCACTTGGGCCAAAGACATGGTACCATATTCGCTCAACATAGTAAATAATCCACCTGGAGTACCAGGGGTAACGGCTGCGAGCGGACCATAAGCGGGAGGGATATCATATCCCTTCGACTTATAAAACGCGGGAGTGGCACCCGTTGGTGCAACACCTAAAGCATTAATGCCCATCACTTTACCTGTATGAGGGTTTGAAATAAGGGCTTGAGTTTCTCC
>BJGN01000066.1 GCA_014190515.1 Bacteroidota bacterium | reverse complement strand
GTCGCCATATTTGCTGTCATTAAAATGAAATCCTCCTAATTTTCCTAAAGACAACAAGGTCGCGACAATTTGCTCAATATTAGTATTTGGTAAATGGTGACCCAAATCGACGAGACTAAAAGCCTTAGGCCCACAAGCAGAAGCCAATAAATGGGAGGTTCCCCAATCTTGAATTACGGTACTGTAAAACTGAGGCTCGTAGGGTTTATACTCAATAAACATTTGCCAATCGGCGGGTAAATGTCTGTATATTTCTTGTAAAGATTCCTTTGTTTTTGACAGAGCTTGTCTAAAATTAATCTGACCTGGAAAGGTAGATCCATCTGATAACCAAATGGTTATACTTTTTGAACCCAATGCTTCTCCATAATGAATAACCTCTATATTGTGCTGTATTGCCTGTTCTCGTACTTTTCTATCTGTATGACATAGAGAACCATATTTATAGCTAAGGGCTTGATCTGGTTGATCTTGGAAGGTATTGGAATTTACGGCATCGAAAGTTATACCGCATTCACTCGCGTAACGAGTCAATGTTGACACATTTTCCGGAATATCCCAGGGGATATGTAATGAAACGGCGCCAGCAGCCCCAGTTAAATCGTTTATTATACCAATGTCCGATATTTTCTGAAAGAGATCTCCGGGTTCGCCACCCATAGAAAATCTACCAAACCGGGTTCCCCCTGCACCAAGCGCCCAGCTGGGAATTGCTACCTGGAATTGCTGTATTTTGGTTATAATAGATTCAACATCAACACCTTTATCGGAAAGTTCTCCTTTGAAAAAAGGAAATGATTGGCTATGTTTTTCCAAAAACAAATCATTATGTCTTGAAATATGCAAAGAATCTATTCGCATAAAGAAAGTAATTTAAGGATAAAAAGCCTGAGCCCAACTTTTAACGAACAAAAGCTTCAGGTATTCCTCCGTCAACATTAATAGTGAGTCCCGTAGATTTATTGAGCACCGCTAAAATGGCAAAAACACCGTTGGCAATGTCCTCAGGTAAAATAATTTGATTTAAAAGATTCCTTTTGGCATAGTGTGCCGGTAAGTCAGACACTGAAATACCGTAAGCTTTTGCTCTTCCTTCTGCCCATTCACCTTCCCATATTTTGCTTCCAACGATAACTCCATCAGGATTGACGGTATTTACCCTTATATTTTCTTTCGCTAATTCGGCGGCGAGTAATCGGGTCATATGTTGTTGCGCAGCTTTGGCTGTACCATAAGCAACATTATTTGGACCTGAAACTAATCCATTTTTACTGGCAATGGTCACAAGATTTCCATCAAATTGTTGCTTTTTCATTATATTGACGCCCAATTTAAAAAGTTGAAACTGTGCCTTAACCAATACATTTTGTAAAATATCCCAATCAGATTCCAACGTATCGGTCAATGATTTCGATATGGCAAGACCCGCACTGTGAACAATGATATCGACTCCTCCAAATTGCAAACAAGTAAAATCAATTAATTTCAACAAATCTTTTTCCTGGGTTATATCTCCTGAAAAGTACCTGGCTACATCCTTGTTATAGGATTGAATACCCTCCTTTAATCTATCTTCCGATAAGTCAGTGATAACAATGTGCGCCCCTTCAGCAGCTAATTTCTTAGCAATAGCTCCTCCAATTCCTCCGCCACCCCCTGTAATAAGGGCAATACGGCGGGACAGTGGTTTTTCAGCAGGCATACGTTGTAGTTTAGCCTCTTCTAACAACCAATATTCTATATTAAACGCTTCTTGCCTTGGAAGAGCGGTGTAGCTTGAAATAGCTTCCGCTCCACGCATTACATTAATGGCATTTTGATAAAATTCTGACGCAACTCTGGCAGTTTGCTTATCCTTGGCAAATGTAAATATACCAATGCCCGGATAGATGATAACTACTGGATTTGCATCTCTCATAGCGGGACTATCAGCCCTTTTGCAGGCTTCATAATATTCGGCGTAGTCCGCTCTATATTGCTCGAAAGCTGGTTTAATAATTTCTCTTATGGCTGCACTGTCTGATAAATCTTCAGTGATAGCAAGAGATAAAACCAGTGGTTTTATTTTAGTGCGTAAAAAATGGTCGGGGCAGGAAGTACCGAGAGGAGCAAGTCTTTCTAAATCATAACTGTTTATAAAAGCCAACACGGCAGGTTCATCTGAAAAATGACCTATCATTTGATTTTTTTCAGAACAAAGCCCACGCAATATGGGCATTAATTGAGCCGCCTGACTTAATCTATAAGGCGCAGTTGGACTTTCAATTTTTAATCCTCCGAAAATAGAACCCTTTTTCTCTTGAGCCTTTTCAAGAAAAATGGAGGCCTCCTCAATAACTGTCAGACTATTGAAATAACATTCCTTGGAAGTATTTCCCCAGGTAAATAGACCATGGCTGCCCAGAATAATTCCTTTAATATTGGGATTATCCTTATAGCACTTTTCAAGTTGTAATCCAAGATCAAAACCAGGTCTTTGCCAAGGAATCCAGGCTATTGAATCACCCCAAATTTGTTTCATAATAGCCTCCCCGTCTTTTGCTGCTGCAATAGCAATGAGGGCGTCCGGATGAAGGTGATCAATATGAGGAAAAGGCAAAAGACCATGCAGTGGCGTATCAATGGACGGCGCAGCACTATTCAGATCGTAGAGACAATGTTGCAATAAGGGAACAATTTCATCCTCGAAGGGAAGTCCTTTATATATTTTTTTTAGGGAATGAAGGCGGTCGGTAAACAGACCTGCGATACCCTTTCGGGTAAGGGTTCCGATATCGCCACCGGAACCCTTTATCCACATAACTTCTTTTAATTCACCACTTAATGGATCAGATTCTATTGTTTTGCAGGAGGTATTTCCCCCTCCAAAATTAGTAATCCTTAAATCTGCACCAAGTAAATTAGACCGATAAAGGAATAAATCTATTTGGTTTTCGTTATAAGATGCCTCTTTACGATCATCCCATAAATTTAAAACATGATCAAAAGAACGCATTGGAACTCACAATTTGAAATACCATTAAAAATTAAATTTCTTTAGTACTTCAGCTGGTGGGCCTTCCCAGTTATTTGGTCTGTTACCTACATAACCTAGGTCTTCAAAGCCGGCCTCTGTGGTGTAAAAACCTGTTAATGTCAAATCTCTCATTAGGTTAAAGAAAGCGACTCCTGCAGAAACTGCGGGACTAGCTAATTCTGGATAAGCGATAGCATCGACGATGGTAATCTGATTCGCTGGGGTAATAGCTACAAAAGATTTTCCAAATAACTTCCGCGAGTAATTATCTAACCACATGATACCACCTCTTAGGGGAACTTGCTGATAAGGCATGTCCTTAGCGATAAATTCAATGAAAGCGGGAACGCCTACTTGCACGGCAGAGGGCGAAGTCCCTTCAGCTGGTAGGATAATATCACATAAACGGGTAATAACAGCCATTTCACCTGGGGTAAAAAACGTTTCTGAAGCAAGCTTCTCGTCTCTTTTTATCTCATCGGGTGTTCTACCATAATTAGACTTCTGCTTTTTAGGCTTACCGGCCGCTACATTTTCTGTTTGAGCGGGTAAAACCTGTGCAGTAGCCAGTCCTACCGAGGTAAGCGTTATATTTTTTATAAGATCTCTGCGTTTCATGGCAATTAGATTTTATTAGCTTTAACTTGATCAATGATGTATTCAGAAGTGCGCATAGAGGACGCTAAGATAGTCCAGGTTACGTTTTTATCACCCTGAGAAACAAATGGACCTGCATCAACGACGAACAAATTTTTAACATCATGTGCCTGCTGATATTTATTCAATGCAGAACGATTTGGATTATCGCCCATACGAACAGTACCAATTTCATGTATGATTTTTCCAGGTGCCTCTAAGCCGTAATTTGTATCAGCACCAGGTTTATTGCCTAACGGAATACCTCCCATTTCGATGATAAGTTCCTCAAAAGTGTCCTGCATGTGTTTGGCTTGCTTGATTTCATGCTCAGACCATTTGTAATGAAATCTTAAGGTTGGAATACCATATTTATCCACTTTACCCGGATCAATTTCACAGTAATTAGTTTCCAAAGGTATAGGTTCACCACGACCAGCCATACCGATATAAGCACCATAAAAGCGGTTCACATCTTCTCTTAATCTGGAACCATAGCCACCAGCAGGTAACTTTTCTCCATTTGGATAAGGATATTTTCCATTATTATTATGCATTCCCATACCAAAACCGTAGCCTGGCATACTCATACCACCACCATATTCGATATGATATCCTCTGGCAAAATCTAATTTATTATTATCCAGCCACCAGGGAGAATAGATATGACTACCACCTACACCGTCTTCATTGTAACGATCCCGGTTCATCAGAGAAGGAACAAAAGCACTTCGGCTGGCCCCCGTAGAATCATTTAAATATTTACCGATTACGCCACTTGTATTGGCTAATCCCTGAGGGAAACGAGCCGATTTAGAATTCAAAAGTAAACGGGCAGATTCACAGGCAGACGCACCTAAAACCACACGTTTTGCGCGTACAGAGACCTCTGCCATCGTTTTAGTGTCAACATAAGATACCCCAGTTGCCAAACCTGTCGCCTGGTCAGTAAGTACTTCACGGACCATAGCGTGATTGATAAGGGTTAAGTTTCCTGTTTTCATGGCAGGTATAACCAATACAGAAGAAGAAGAAAAATCAGCGTATTTATTACAACCTCTGCTACATTGGTTACAATAAAAACAAGATCCTCTTTCGTTATTTATGGGTTTGGTTAAAATAGAAAGCCTGGATGGTATTACAGGAATTTTTAAAGAGGTACCTGCCTTTTTTATAAAATGCTCATGTAATCGCATGGGAGGAGGAGGTAGAAAAATACCGTCGGGTTCATTGTATATATTTTCTACAGAACCAAAAATACCAATTAGTTTATCCGTTTTATCATAAAAAGGTTTCAAATCGTCATAACCGATAGGCCAATCATCACCAATTCCTGTTAATGACCCTCTTTTGAAATCATTTGGACCGAAGCGAAGAGAAATTCTACCCCAGTGATTGGTTCGACCCCCTAACATTCTGGATCTGAACCAGTGAAACTCAGTACCTTTTACCGCTGAGTAAGGCTCGCCTTCGATTTGCCAACCTCCGTAAGCTGCATCAAAATCTCCAAAAGGCCTGGTGCTTGAGGCACCGCGACGAGGCGATTCCCAAGGGTTTTTCATTTGGGTAATGTATTGAGGGTCAGCAGGGTCGTAATAACTCCCCGCTTCCAACAAGCAAACTTTAGCACCCGCTTTGGTTAAGGTATAAGCTGCCATACCGCCACCTGCCCCAGAACCAACGATAACAACATCGAAAATTTCTGGTGTTTCTTTAATTTGAAAGGTCATATTAGTTACTAGGTTTTAAATGTCAAATACAAAATTTGGTTTTGTTCCCTTTGTAAATATAATCAAAAATAAATTACATTATTCAAGTAATTTGACTAAAGTGCTTTCAATTTCTTGAGACCCACGAACACTGGTGGAAACGATTACACCATTTTTATCAAGCATAAAGGCGCGAGGTATGGAATTCACTCCATATAAGGCGGCAGCAGCAGAGGACCATTTTTTTAAATCACTTACATGATGTGGCCACGTTAATTTATCGATGGCAATAGCATCAATCCAGGCTTGTTTTCCCTGCGCTATGTAGGCACTCGCCATAGAAGGATCTGCTAAACGCGACATTGTACGATCATCTAAACCGTCTAAGCTTACACTAAAAATGGTGAATCCTTTGTTTTTATATTTTTCATAAACCGCCACTACATTTGGATTTTCTCTGCGGCAAGGACCACACCAGCTTGCCCAAAAATCGAGCAAAACTATTTGCCCTTTCAAGTCGGATAACTTTCTGATTTTTCCCGTTGGATCAGGTAAAGCGATTTCTGGAGCAGGTTGACCTACCTGGATAAGTTGCTGTGACATGGCCGCTGCATTCTCCTGTTCTTTCAAAGCGATAAATTCACCAAAAGCAGTGGTTAACTCATCTTTTGGGTATTTAGCCACTAACTTGTCATAAGCCTTTTTTTGAAGAGGCAAATAATCAGGGCTTTGTCCAAAAACCATGTTGGCCACTAAAGCACCCAGCATTGGGTTTTCAGCTTGGTCTATAAAGGTAACTACATCGTTAGCTGTTTTTTGCTGACTTTGAAGACCTTGAATAAGGTCTTTTAATTGAGCAGTTTCTGGAGAACCATTTATGGTGAAACTATATTGATCCAAAGATTCTAAGGAGCCATCAATGGAAATTTCTTTTTCTGATCCATTGAGTACCATTAGCATTCTTTTTGCGCCTATGCGCACATTATAAATACCCGGTTCTAATCCCTTTGGGAAATTTATTTTAAATGAACCTGTACCGTCTATCTCCGTTTTGTCAAGGACTACATTTACTTTTCCAATGATAGTTTTATCAATGAATGCCTGAAGATTTTCAGCGCCACTAATTTTACCTTTTATAGTAACACCTCCTTTTAGGGCATCACAACTTAGAGATAAAAACAAAATACCGGCTATACCGACAAAATAAGATATCGTTCTCATATTAAATTAGTTTTGAACTCCGGCCATTTTCTGACCAAGGGTATTATTATAAATCAGGGTGTATTCTCCAATGTTGCCAAATGACTCAGCGTCTATTTTAATTTCGTCCATTATCACCTCTCCAATGCGAGAAAAAGGAACGTTGTGGGTATTTAGGAAATTAACCACAGTATCCTCTTTTTGAGGATTAATGGTAACAACACATCTACTCTGACTCTCCCCAAAAAGATAGGCATCTTTTCGGAAGTTACTATCAGTTTCAATGTCAAATCCCACATTTCCAGCTATTGCCGACTCCAATAAACAGTGAAACAGACCTCCTTCACTGATATCGTGGGCAGATTCAATGTATTTTTTACGAATCAATTGGGTGATGTTTTGCTGTAAATGCAATTCCTCATCCATATCAAATGATGGGGGAGCAGACAGAGGAATTCCGAGGACAGTCCTACAATATTCTGAACTTCCCAAATCATTTACCGGGGTTCCAAGCATATATATAACATGGCCCGGTTTTTTAAAGTGTAAGGTAGTATGCCAGGAAATGTCATCCATAACACCTAACATACCAATGGTAGGTGTAGGGAAAACAGGTTCGGTACCGTCTTTAAGGACAGATTGATTATAAAAACTTACGTTACCGCCTGTAACTGGCGTGTTGAATTTCCTGCAGGCATCGCCCATTCCTTTAATAACCTGAACAAACTGCCAGTAAACACCTTGGTTATACGGATTTCCAAAATTTAAACAATTAGTAATAGCTACAGGAGTACCCCCGGAACAAACAATATTTCGGGCCGCCTCAGCAACAGCAATCATTGCTCCCTGATATGGGTCAGCATGAACGAAAGAACTATTACAGTCAGTGGTTAGTACAATGGCTTTTTTAGTGTCTTTTACCCATACGACCGAAGCATCAGAGGGTTTATTTGTCGTCATGGTACCTGTTCTTACCATGGAGTCATACTGTTCATAAATCCAGCGCTTGGAAACTAAATTTGGGCTGGCAGCCAGTTTTTTAGCTGAGGCTACGTATTTAGTATTTAGAGGGATAGTTTTTGTATTTATTTTTCTTATATCCTCAACATAAGCAGGCCTTTTATATTCTCTTTGGTATACGGGTGCTCCACCACCCAGTACAAGAGAATGTGCGTTTACTTCGGCTACTTTTATACCTGAAGTATGAAAAACAAGCGTTCCTGTATCAGTAACTTCCCCAATTTCAGCACATTCAAGATCCCATTTCTCAAATACGTCCAATAAAAGTTGTTCTTGCCCTTTATGGCAGACAATCAACATACGTTCCTGACTTTCAGAGAGTAAAATCTCAAACGGCTTCATGTTTTTTTGTCTGGTAGGCACCTTATCCAAATCAATAATCATACCTACCCCCCCTTTAGCACTCATTTCAGAGGTAGAACAGGTTATGCCTGCAGCGCCCATGTCCTGCATGCCAACGATGGCTCCTGTTTTTATGGCTTCCAGGGTGGCTTCCAGTAATAATTTTTCTTGAAAAGGGTCACCCACCTGAACTGCTGGTAAATCTTCTGCGGAATCTTCCGTTAAATCGGCTGAAGCAAAGGTAGCGCCGTGAATACCATCTTTTCCAGTAGCCGAACCAACAATGAAAACAGGATTTCCAAGTCCTTCTGCTATGGCTGAGACTGTTTTTCCTACTTCTACGATCCCTACAGACATGGCGTTTACTAAAATATTCTGATTGTAACAATCATTAAAATAAACTTCGCCGCCTACCGTAGGAACACCAAAACAATTACCATAATGGCTTATACCGGCAACAACCCCTTCGACTAAGCGTCGGGTATGAGGCAAATCTATATTACCAAAACGAAGAGAATTCAGAGAGGCAATAGGTCTGGCTCCCATGGTAAAAATATCTCTGTGAATTCCACCTACACCTGTGGCGGCGCCTTGAAAGGGCTCTATGGCCGAAGGATGATTGTGAGATTCAATCTTGAAAGCACAAGCTAAACCGTCACCAATATCAACCAATCCAGCATTTTCTTCACCCGCGCCAACGAGAAGTCTTTTGCCTTCTCGTGGCAGCGTTTTCAGCCAATGAATGGAATTTTTATAACTACAGTGTTCCGACCACATTACAGAATATATACTTAATTCTGTGAAATTAGGCGTCCTGCCCATTATGCTAACTATCTGTTCGAATTCTGCTTCAGTTAACCCTAGCTTTTTACCCGTTTCGACAGTTACCAATGTTTCGCTTTGATTTTGCATAAGCTACACCTAATCGTTTAGTTTAGGCAAATATAATACGATTTGGAAAAAAACTAGTTTTTAAAAAATTACTTTAGCTTAGGCTATCATTTTATTTATCACGAAAAACACCATTAAATAGACCCAAAGTATATCAAGAAAGTGCCAATAAATACTTATTAATCGCAAATTTAGCCGTTTATGTGGGTCTGAAAAATAAACCAATACGCTGACTGGCTCAATCATGTATTTCTTTGCCTGAAGGCTGAAATAGATTAGGAAGGGTAGTCCCGCCACAACGTGGAAAAAGTGGAGTCCCGATATAACATACAAATACCCAGCAGAATTATCTGTTTGTATCATTATGTTCTGATTAAATAAACTATACCATGCAATGCCTTGAAGGACAAGAAATAGAAACGATAAAGTAATCGTTATGTATAGCGTTTGCTGATACCTGTCAGTTCTATCCTCCAGATATGCTTTTTTACTTTGCCATAATGTATAGCTTGAGGCTAATAGTACCAACGTATTTACATAAAATAACCAAGGTAATTGTAGCGGAGGTAATTTCGACAGTGTTCTGGTGTAAACGTAAGCGAAGGATAGGGACAAAAATAACATGGTTAATCCTGCTAAAGTCAGGAATAATATGATGTTTTTGGGATGAAAAATCAAAGACGCATTCTGCTGGTTGTCCGGCTCGTTATTTTGAGGGAAAGAGGTCATATTTTAATATTTTACAACTAACAATATCCTAAATCTTTAGTTCAAGATATAAATATTTTGCTTTATCAAACGCCATTACTTTTTTATCTGTCTGTATTTTAAACTTTTTTTAGGTCGTCCTTATTTTTTAATTGGTTTGTGGTTGCGATAACCTCACAATTTGATTAGATTGTTCGCTTAAATAGGTTGTTATGGTATTTTTCTTTGTTCGTTGTTCTGTTTTTCTTTTTTTACCCCTCTTTTTACTCGGGCAACCCTTCAAGGCATTTACTTTACCCGTTTCAAATGCACAAAAATCATTTACTGACCCTTTTACGGGGGGAATGAAGTGTCCCCAATTTTCTGAAACCGATGTTAATAACGATGGTATTACCGACATTTATGTCTTTGACAGGGTCGGAAATATTCATAGTGTCTATTTGGGTAAAAGAAAAATATCTGGCGAAGAAAAGGTGAATTATGTTTTTTCTCCGGAATATGTGTCTCATTTTCCTCCCGCGGAAAGTTGGGTGTTATTGCGAGACTATGATAAAGATGGAATTTCTGATTTTTTTGCCTATTCAGATGTCCCCGGCGTAGATGGTATTCAGGTTTGGAAGGGATTTTATAATGAGAATAACATGCTGGCCTTTAAGCGGATAAATTTTAGAGCGCCTTATAATATCATTTTTTTTCCCTTGTTTGTAGGCGGTCAATCTAATCTCTATGTTACCAGAATTGATATCCCCGCTTTGGATGACATTGACGGTGATGGCGATCTCGATATTGTTACCTTTAATATAAATGGAGGTTTTGCAGAATTTTATAAAAATGAATCAGTAGAAAAGAATTTTAAAAATGACTCCCTTTTATTTCGCCTGGATAGTCAGTGTTGGGGCGGTTTTTATGAATCGGGTTCTTCATCCAGAATAGATTTTTCTCCTGCTCCGGGTATTTGCTATAAAATTACACCGGGTGAATTAGCTGGAAATCTAAGACATTCAGGAAGCACTCTTTTGACACTTGATCTCGATGGCGATGGCGACAAAGAGTTGTTTCTCGGAGATATTTCTTTCCCAAATATCACACTTCTTACCAATGGGGGAAATGCTAAAACTGCCTGGATGAATAAACAGGATAATTATTTCCCGATGTATGATTTTCCCGTCGATTTGCCTTCCTTTCCCGCTTCTTTTGCTCTCGATGTAAATCAGGATAGTCTGAAAGATTTGATTTTTGCTCCCAATGCTATTTTTAATTCAATTGATGAAGGTGCTTTTTTATTTTATAAAAATATCGGGACAAAAGGTAAAGCTTTATATACTTTGGTGGAGAAGAATTTTTTATCTGAAAACACCCTTGATGTTGGCAAAGGTGCAAGTCCAACTTTTGCCGATATAAATGGCGATGGATTGTTGGATTTGGTAATAGGCAATTATGGTAATTTTAAAGAACCTGGTGTTTATCCTTCTGGATTATTTTATTTTGAAAATAATGGAACTTATGCTAAACCATCTTTTATTCTAAAAGATAGTAATTTCTTAAGCCTTAACAAATTTAATTCGGTTTCTCGTGATTTTTCACCCGTTTTTGCTGATTTAGATAGTGACGGCGACGCAGATGTTCTCATCGGTGATGAGTCAGGTCAGTTGTTTTTCGGTGAAAATATGGCAGGTAAAGGGAAGCCATTAAAAATAGATAAATTTGTTTATCCATACATGGACATTGACGTTGGTTTATATGCCACACCTTTTGTTTTTGATGTAAATAACGATGGTTTACCCGATATACTTGTTGGGGAAAGAGGTGGAAATATCAATTATTTTCAAAATATAGGGTCCAAAACCAGACCTTTTTTTGATGCCAATGTTGATATCATGCCTAATATTTCCCGTTGGGGAAGCGTTAATACAAATAAACCTGGTTATCTAAATGGTTCAACTGCGCCTATTTTATTTAATACTAATGAGGGACTTCGCTTATTGACAGGTTCAGATGATAAAGGATTACTATTATACGAAGTTTCTGTAGCCAGTCAAAAGTTTAATCTTGTTGAAAATGGATTAAGTACGTTGAAAAATGGGTTTCAGGTAAAACCCGCGTTGGCTGATATCAATAATGATGGCTTCTTTGATTTATTAGTGGGTAATGCAAGGGGAGGGCTACAACTTTACCAAACTCCCTGGCAAAAATTAACGACCAATACTAAGGAATTTAAAAATGCTACGCCTGCTAATATAATTGTTTATCCAAATCCATCTGATGATTTTATAAGGTTAAAATACGAATCGGCAAAATCATTTTCTAACGTTAAGATTTCTGTATTTGATTTATTGGGCCGGTGTCTTATGACATTGAAGAATTACAATGAAAATTCACCTATAAATATTTCAACGCTCCCAAATGGATTTTACCAGATACAATTAGAGGACGGGTTGGTAAAATATCATACCACTTTTATTCGCTGAAGAAGTTAGCGGTTAAATTTTTTAAAATCGACGGAAGGATTATAATCTTGTTTCGTTTTCCATGCGTGAAGCTCGCTTCGAGAATCTTTAGAACGGAAAATAGGGAATAACAACTGAATATACCAGGGTTCTTTTATCTGATTCCATGCACCGAATGTTTCAGGATATTTCCGGGTAATTTTAGCTGTCCCAAAAAGGATATCCCAGAAAAATAAGAGGTTACCAAAGTTACCGTTAGGATGTGAAATACCATCTTCAGAGGTTAGACCATGGTGTGCAAAATGAGTGCTTGGGGTTGAAATGGTTCTTTCAATAATCCATGCCAAAGGATGAAGTACCTTATAACGGTATAAAAAACGGTCCCATCTGGTTTCACTGTGTGCTAAAAGAATAACTATCAATTTAACGGTGACATAAAAGATATAAACGTAGCCCATGCCAAGATAAATGAGTATGCCTGAAAACCAGATCCCAGGCATGAGAGCATAATAAAGGATGGCATTTCTGTAGGTTACTAAAACACCCATTTCTTCAACAACATGGTGGGGTCGATGTAACTTCCACATAGTCATATTCGTATGAGACAAGCGATGCCACCAATATTGCACCATGTCGTCTAATATCAAAAAGGTAACAATCTGCCACATAAAATGAAGATTGATAAAATAGTTTTCTAGGTTTGGTAAGAAAAAATTCATTCCATAAAAGGTAACTAAAAAAATACCAGGTTGAATGAGCGTTGGCAGCGTTGCAAGGCTGACTAGTTCGATGGTATAGTCCGTTTTTGATCTTTTTCCACTAAAGTAAAGGCCTCCCAATGCTTCCAGAATGCCCAGAATTAAAAGAACGGCGGCGGGAATTAATTTACTGTATAGGCTAAGTTCCATATTTTTTATTTTTAGCTGATATCAGTACAAATATATTTTAAAATTTGATACTCATCTATGCCGTATTTAGATCCCTCTCTGCCAAATCCACTTTCCTTTATTCCCCCGAAAGGGGCAGCAGCGTAAGAAATAATGCCGGTATTCACACCAACCATGCCATATTGTAAAGCCTCAGTGACGCGATGTATTTTTGCATTGTCTTTAGTATAAATATAGGAAGCGAGACCTAATTCGGTATTATTAGCTATGAAAATGGCTTCCTCTTCCGTTGAAAATGAAGTAATGGCCGAAATAGGACCAAAAATTTCTTCTTTTGATAAGGCCATGTCAGGGGTAACCTGCGTTAAAATGATAGGAGAAATAACTGTATTATCTACCGATGTATTCTTGGAATAAAAAATCTTTGCCCCTTTTTCAATGGCCTCGTTCAATAAATAGTTTACTTTTTTTACAGCTGTTTCATTAATTAATGGGCCAATTTGGGTGTCAGCTAAGAATCCGTCGCCAACCTTCATTTTATTTACCTCAAGAGCTAATTTTTCATTGAAAGCATCTAATATATTTATATGGATTAAAAATCGGTTGGTACAGACGCAGGTTTGCCCAGCATTTCTATATTTTGATAGTATAGCACCTTTTACAGCGGCATCTACATCGGCATCTTCAAATACAATAAATGGAGCGTTACCGCCTAGTTCGAGCGATAGTTTTTTAAGGGTGGCAGCTCCTTTTTCCATTAAATACTTGCCTGTTTTGGTTGAGCCTGTGAATGATATTTTTTGAATATTTTTATGAGCACAGAAAAAGTCTCCTGCAATTACCGGTTTACTTGTAGGTAAAATATTTAACACGCCCTTGGGAATGCCCGCTTTTTCAGCTAAAACAGCCAGCGCCAGAGCAGAAAGAGGGGTGTCCTCGGCAGGTTTTACCAATACGGTGCAACCTGCAGCTAATGCCGGGGCAATTTTCCTTGTAATCATGGCATTAGGAAAGTTCCAGGGAGTAATGGCAACTACCACGCCAATGGGTTGCTTAATAACAGATATTCGTTTATTTGCATCGGGTGAAGGAATAATGTCACCATAAACTCTCACGGCTTCAGCAGCAAACCATTCAATAAAAGTGGCACCATAGCGAATTTCTCCCAAGGCTTCCTGAAATGGTTTTCCTTGTTCCAGGGTTAATATAGTTGCCAGATCCCGCTCATTTTCTATAATAAGATTATGCCATTTAGTTAAAATGCTGCTTCTTTCATAACTCGTTAATTTAGACCATGTTGGAAATGCATCATGGGCGGATTGTACAGCATGGTCAAAATCGCTGACCTGTAAATCACTGACTTCTGCAATGATCATTTTGTTAAATGGATTATAAACAGGAAAAGTCTTTTTCTCAGTACCTTTAGTCCATTGACCGTTGATAAAGGCTTCCTGCTTAAATAAATCAAGGTTTTTTAAATCAATGGGTAAATGATTCATTTTTGTTGGAGACTTTAATTGGATAGCAATATTGTAAAAATACCAAATTATGTGTTTAATAAGTGCTTTCTTGTGGATTTGCCTATCTCTTTCTGACCTAAAAACAGATATTGATCACGGTATCTACCTTTCAGTATCAGAAGTAAGTTTGTCAAAAGATAACAGCAAAAGCCACATTAACATAAAGATATTTTCAGACGATTTTGAAAATATTCTTCGGTTGTACAACAAAGGTAAATTATCGCCTACTGATATATGTTCCAAAGAAAGCCTGATTCTGGGCTATTTTACTAAAAATATGCCAATAAAAATCAATGATAGATATATAAAATTACAATGGTCAGGGTGTGAAAAAATAGGGGATAGTATGTCCTTACATTTTTCTTTTACAAGTCCAACAAATGGGAAAGAACTGAAAATCAAGGCGACCTTCTTTACTGAGCTTTTTCCATCGCAACAAAATATAATTCAGATAAAAACCGAGGGGTTAGCCAATAGGTTTTTAAAATTTAAAGAAGGGGATTCCTGGCAAACGGTATCATTTTCCGGTAAATAAATCGAGTAACGATTGGGAGGTAACTAAAATACCTGTTTCTAAAGATTTTTCAGGGTCAGGGTAGTAAAATGGAGAATGTAATCCTGGTAAATCATTCTTTTTGATACGTTCCTCAGGAGCAGTTCCAAGCCAGAATAATACAGAGGGAACCTTATGAGAAGTCCTCCCGTAAGCGGAAAAATCTTCAGCAACCATTTGAACCTCAGCATTTACCACCATATTTTCTCCTATACTTTTTTTTGCACTGCCAGACAGTTTATCAACTAATGATTCATTGTTGTAATTTGCGGCTATATAAACGGGGGAAAATTCTATTTTAGGATATTTTTCAGGGGGTAAACCAGCAGCCATAGCCGTTCCATGGCAAATTTCAGTAATTCTCTTGTGTATCATTGTTCTAACCTCCTCTTTAAAAGTTCGCAGGGTTAAACCTAGTTTAACTTCGTCGGGAATAATATTGCTGGCCGTACCAGCATGAATGGATCCAACGGTAACCACCGCCGATTCAATAGGTTTCAGACTTCTACTGGTGATAGTCTGTAATTCCATGATTAACATACTGGAAAGAACAATGGGGTCAACAGACATGTGAGGAGACGCACCATGAGCTCCTATTCCATACACCGTAATGGTTACCGACTCAGAGGCAGCCATTGTATAACCCTTTCCATAGCCTACCTTTCCGGCGGGAATGGTGGGGCTACAATGCAATCCGACAGCAAAATTGGGAACACCGAAAGTTTCGTAAATTCCGCCTTCTAACAATGCTTTTGCACCAGCTCCAATTTCTTCGGCAGGTTGTCCTATGAGCATAAGCGTACCTTTCCATTTATCCTTCATTTTTATAAGCGCCCTTGCAGTGCCCAACCAGGTTGTCATATGCATGTCGTGGCCACATGAATGCATGACACCAGATGTAGTTCCATTTGTAGTGTATGTTTTAATACTGGCGTAGGGTAAACCCGTTTTTTCTGCCATAGGTAGCGCGTCCATATCGGTGCGATATAAAATAGTTGGACCTTCGCCGTTTTTGAAAATACCTACAATGCCGTAAGAATTTCCAACATTCTCTGTCACCGTCACCCCAATTTTTCTTAATTCATAGGCTAACAAAGCAGAAGTCTCTTTCTCCTGTAATGAAACCTCTGGCATTTGATGTAATTTTTTGTAAAATGGAATCAAATAGGGCAAATCTTCTTTAATGCTTTGTTTATCAACCTCCACAGGTTCAGTGTTATTTACTTGAGCATTAAAAAGGAACAAAAAAGGGAAAAGGGAAAAAATCAGATGCATAACTTTAAAATTATTTGTTAGGCAAATTATTAAATTATATTGTTATCATTGTTTTTTTTTGATTTTAATATTTTTATTTCTTCAAATGCAATCGCTATGAAAGCTTATCACGACTTACTTCTGCACATTTTAAAGGAAGGCGTTGAAAAAATGGATAGGACGGGAACGGGTACAAAAAGTATTTTTGGCTACCAAATGAAGATAAACCTTGAAGAAGGATTTCCCTTACTGACGACCAAAAAAGTCGCTTTTAGGTGGTTGGCGGAGGAGCTGCTTTGGTTCATTAAAGGGGAGACGAATATAAGACCGCTTGTTCAGAAGGGAATAAGTATTTGGAATGAATGGCCCTTTCAATATTGGCTTGAAAAAAATGGTTGGACATCTAATTTTCCTAAATATTCAACGAAATGGAAAGATAAAATGCGCGAATTCGTTCAGCATGTAATAGATGACCAAGATTTTGCAGACAAATG
>BJGN01000065.1 GCA_014190515.1 Bacteroidota bacterium | reverse complement strand
CAATGCACTTTGGTATAAGTCTAGAATAACCTATTAGTTGTTCATCCCAACCGTAAAATAGTAAATGCCAGGCATTTTTATCTATTTCATCCGCATCTAAATAGGGACAGTTTTGTTCTACAATAAATACTTTTTGTCTCAATTTCATTATGTCGTAGAGCTGATTTAAACTTAAACCAGCATAAGGAAGACAATTTATTTTTAGTTGTACAGGTAATTCGAGAGACATTTAGCTTCATTTTTTTTAATAATGCAGTTATAAAGCTAATGCTTTTTATCCAAATGATTTGTAATTTCTCTGTTATGAATGATTTTTTAAATGGTCCTAATATCAATTCTCTTTATAATTCAATGAATATAAAAGCATTTTGGCAACAAATTCAATGCTTATTTATACTTTTGCGCTAGTTAATTAAATATAATGAGGTCATTTTGTTTATCGCCATCTTTACTTGCCGCTGATTTTAGCCAACTTCAGGAAGAAATTTTGTTTTTTGACAAAAGTCAGGCAGAATGGTTGCATCTCGATATTATGGACGGACATTTTGTTCCCAATATAAGTTTTGGATTCCCCGTTATATCCTCATTGAGGCCTTTGACAAAAAAGATTTTTGATGTTCATTTAATGATTTCAAATCCAGACCAATATTTAAAATCATTTCATGAGGCGGGTGCAGATAGAATCACTGTACATTATGAAGCTTGTCATCACTTGGTAAGAACCCTTCAACAGATCAAAGAGTTAGGAGCTTCTCCAGCGGTGGCGGTAAATCCTCACACGCCGGTTTCTTTACTGAAAGACATATTTCCTTATGTAGAAATGATATTAATTATGTCTGTAAATCCAGGTTTTGGAGGACAAAAATTTATTCCACAGACTATAAATAGGGTTAGAGAGTTAAGAAATTTATTGGATGTCTCCTATCCAGATGTTATCATACAAATTGATGGTGGGGTAGATTTGAACAATGCTGCACAGCTCATAGAAGCAGGCGCTGATAATTTAGTGGCGGGTACCTCGGTATTTAAAGCGTTACATAGAGAGGACACCGTGAATAAATTTTATGAGATAGCAAAAAATGTTAATAACGGGCAATATTAATGCTTAATAATATGCAGAAGTGGTTAATTATTGTTTTATCGGTTTTTTTATTAAATATTGGTAAAAGTATTGCTCAATCCTCTATCAGTGCTAAAATCACAGGTACAGTAACAGATGGATTAACGGATTTGCCTGTTGAGTTTGTAACTATTTACCTCAAAGGCTCTTCCAATGCAGTGGAAACAGATGCTTCTGGACGGTATAATATTAATGTCCCAGCTCAAAAGGCTTTTGTTCTTGTTTTTACTCGTATTGGATATAAAGAAAGTGTGGTTAACGCAGATGCTATGCCCAATGGGAGTAGCAGGCAATTTGATATAACACTGGCACCCACTACTTCAGATATAGAAATTGAAATTCGAAGTTCGCGTATTCAGGAAGCAGGTATGGTTAGAGAAGGGGTTGAACAACTCCGTTTGCTACCTAGTACCTCTGGTAATCTGGAAAGTTTACTTCCTCATTTAGCGCTGGGTGCAAGCAGTGGAACGGGAGGGGAATTAAGCTCTCAATATAATGTAAGAGGAGGAAATTACGATGAAAATCTGGTCTATGTTAATGATTTTGAAATATATAGACCTCAGTTAATTCGTGCGGGGCAACAAGAGGGGCTGAGTTTTCCAAATATTGATTTAGTAAGAGATTTATCGTTTTCATCTGGTGGATTTGAAGCTCGGTACGGGGACAAACAATCGTCGGTGTTAGATATAAAATATAAAAGACCGGAAGCGTTCGGCGGTTCCTTTTCAGGAAGTTTTTTGGGGGCAACCGCTCATTTGGAAGGTAGTTTGCCCGCGGGTAAAAGCGATTTCAAAAAATGGCGCTATTTAGTAGGAACCAGATATAAAACAAATAAATACTTATTGGGCTCATTGGATGTAAAAGGTGAATACGTTCCAAATTTTACCGATCTACAGGTGTATTTAACTTACGACCTATCCAAATCTCTCCAAGTGGGATTTCTAGGCAATTATAACAATTCAAGTTATGAATTCAGACCTACCACTCGCAGTACGGCTTTCGGTCTCATTAATTATGCCTTGCAATTATATAGTGTTTTTGAAGGGCAGGAAAAAAATGTTTTCACCACAAGAATGGGTGGTTTTTCTTTGACCTGGTTACCTGAAAACAGGAAAAATCCATTGTTTATGAAATGGTTGTTTTCCGGATTTGGTTCCTATGAAAAAGAGGCTTTTGATATATTGGGTAGCTACAGCCTACGTCAAATTGAATCGGATATTGGAAGTTCCCGATTTGGCGAGGTTTTAGAAGAGTTAGGTTCCGGAACCCAACATCAATATGTGCGAAATTTATTACAAACGAGGGTAGCAAATATTGAGTACAAAGGAGGTCTGGAAATTCAAATGACGGAAGATGGTTCGTCGAATAATTTTTTGCAATGGAGCTTAAAATACCAGTTTGAATCCATTTACGATAGAATTAATGAATGGGAGAGGATTGATTCAGCGGGCTATTCTTTGCCATATAGTGCCGATGAACTCCAACTTTCACAGGTATTAAAAACAGAAAATGAATTGAATTCGTCAAGGTTAAGTGGCTATTTCCAGGACACTTACACCTACAGAAAAGCGGGGAAAAGAGAGTTGAGGTTATCTATGGGATTAAGGGCAAATTACTGGACGATAAATAAGGAATTTTTGATTTCCCCCCGTGTTCAACTACTCTATAAACCTTTAGGGATTAAAAGCGATATTTCCTGGAAACTTGCTTTTGGTTATTACATGCAACCCCCTTTTTACAGGGAGTTGAGACGACCAAATGGTTTGATGAATTTAGATGTTTTAGCTCAAAAATCGTTTCACTACCTGGCTGGTTTTTCTTATGATTTTTATTTGGGCAAGGACAATCCAACAAAATTTAAGTTAATTGCGGAAGGGTACTATAAAAATTTATGGGACCTGGTTTCTTATGAGGTTGAAAATGTTCGTATTCGGTATGCGGGAGAAAATAACGCAACTGGTTACGTAACCGGTCTCGATGTCAGGTTAAATGGTGAATTTGTCAATGGAGCAGAATCATGGATAAATCTTTCTTTTCTTAGAGCCAGAGAAAGACTGAATGGGATAGAACATCTGGAACGGGAAGTTGGCAAGGCTGAGGCGACAGTGGTGAAAGATGTTCCCAGACCATCGGATCAACTCGTTACTTTAGCATTGTTTTTCCAGGATTATCTCCCTAAAAATGATAATTTTCGGGTTCACCTTAATTTCACCTTGGGTACGGGCTTACCTTATGGTCTTCAGGGTAACAATACAGTGTACAGAAATACTTACAGGCTAAATCCATACCATAGGGTAGATATAGGTTTCTCATTTTTACTTTACGACAGAGAAAAAAAATCGCTCATCAAACCTGATCATTGGCTAAGGTTTAGTAAAAAAACCTGGATAAGTTTAGAGGTATTCAACTTGCTTCAAGTTCAGAATCAAGCGGGGAATACTTGGATTAAAACGGTTTTTCTACAGCAATATGCTATTCCTAACTACTTGACCAGTAGGAGGCTAAATCTTAGATTTCGTTGTGAGTTTTAAGGACGGATTTTTTTATTTTGATTAAGAAGTAGGAAATCCAGTAAAAAAGATTACTTTTGTGCTGTTAAAACCTACCTGGTTCCTTAGGGACGTAGGGTTGGCTGGCATTCACCACATAAATTTTGACAAGTGGCCGTAAAAATCAGACTTCAGCGTATGGGGAGAAAAAAATCTCCTTTTTACCACATCGTTATTGCAGATGCTCGTGCTCCCCGTGATGGACGTTTCATCGAAAGAATTGGAAGCTACAATCCAATGACAAAACCTGCAACCATTGATATTGACCGCGATAAAGCTTTTGAATGGTTAAACAATGGCGCACAACCTACTGATACTGTAAATGCTATCTTAAGATTCAAAGGAGTTCTTTACAAGAAACACCTTATGAGAGGTGTTAAAAAAGGTGCTCTTACCTTAGAACAGGCAGATGAGAAGCACACTTCATGGGTTGAACAAAAAGAAGCAAAAATTGCGGACAGAGTAAGTCAGACCAAGAAAGAAATTAGTGACTTCCATGCAAAGGTGTCAGGAGTTGCCGCACCAAAAGTTTCTAAAAAAGTCGTAGTGGAGGAAACTCCTGCAGAAGAAACCAACGAGGAAACTTCTGCAGCTGAATAAAATTCTCCCTGAGGAAATTTAATATCTTTTAACCTGGTAATGCTGAAAATGCATTATCAGGTTTCCATTTAAAATGATGACCATGTACGAATTAAACGCGGAATACCTTACACAACTTGAAGAGCTTGCCGTGGGAATTCAAGACTCTCCCGCACTCGCTGCTTATCTTAATTCAGAAGAAGAGGTCGATTATAACGAACTAAAAAATTATTTCGAGCCTTCTATTGCTGAAATTTATCAAGTCGTAGCTCAAAATTCACCATTGCAGTTAATTGCATTGGAACAAGTTTTGATGGATCCTGTGTTCGAAGGTCTATTTTTACCTAAGTTACTGGGGTATGTCGTTTTACGTGGTAATGTTAATAATGATTTTAAATATATCCGACCACAAGAACATTTCAAAGATTTAATTCTTGCTATTTCCAGCTCACCTAATTTTGAGTTGTTAAGGAAAAGAATAGGTATGTCAGTCCAGGTAGGATTTGCTTTATGCAGTGATATATGGATTACCAATGTACTTGAATCTATTGAAAATAAAAGAGTTAAGCAGTTTTTTCAAAATCAGAAAAATGAAAAATTTGTTCATTTAGCTGAAAGAAAACTAGCTTATTCAAGGTTTTCAAAGCAATTCCAACACGATGTTTTCCTTTCTGCTGAATTCCCTTCCACCACAGGGGAATTGGTTGTGTTTTTTCCCCAACTGAAAAGATTTTTGTTATCAAGGGTTGATAAGCCGTCAGCTAACGAAAGTTTGATTACACCACTTTCTGAGTTTGTAATAAACGAAGATTTTTGGGGAACGGCGGAACATCAGGAAATCATGTTGATTTTTGGTTTGTTTTTTGACACGCCAGAAATAGATAGAATTAATCTGCATAAAACCATCAACAAAATAAGAACAAATAACACGGAGTTATTTTCTCAACGTTTTTTTTCTATCTTAATTGAATTACACCAGGATGGACAGGGTATCCTTACTCCTGAAGCAGATTTAAGATTATCAGCTATTCTTGATAAAACCATGAATGATGAATTGTCTGCTTATTATACAGTGGTTGATAAAATTCATAAGGCTGGTTATACCAACGAATCTGTTCAAGAGGAAATAAGACAATTTCACTCAAAATACGACGGCTTATCTGATATTAATGAGTGTCTTAGATTAACGGTCTCCCAATATTTTTTAAAATTAATAAAGAATATTGAGGAACAAGATTATATGGAGTTTTTCGGTATTTTCACTCAGCTGTTCCCAACCTATCAGCAGATATTTAATAATCAGCACTTCAACATGAGGATAAGAGAAGCTGCTTTGGCTTACATTGATCGGTTACAAGATACTTTTCTCGATAAAAGAGGAAGAGATTATCAAGAGGTTAAGAAGTTTGTTGGCCGTACTTTCGTTGAACTGGAATTTGTTACTGAAAAGGAGTTTGTTGAGCGATTCAAGACAGTAAGGAAGCCAAAGGACGTTTAATTTGGCAGGTTAAAAATAAATTATGACTAGGCTGGTAATCGTTTCTAATCGTTTGCCCGTAACTATTCAGAAGAAGGGTGATGAATATGTCAGTTCAGTCAGTTCAGGCGGATTGGCTACTGGTTTAAGTGCCCTTCCCGATGCAATCGAGAAAATATGGATTGGATGGCCAGGTTCTCACTTTAGTAAAACAGAAGAATCTGAGGTTACGAATCTACTATTGCAAAAAAATCTTATTCCTGTATTTTTGTCAGAAAATGATATAGATACTTATTATTCAGGGTTTTGCAATCGTACCATTTGGCCACATTTTCATTATTTTACTCAATATACTTCTTATAAAGAGGAATATTGGGATGCTTATGTAAAAATAAACAATAGGTTTGCGCAGATTATATCGAACTGCATAAAACCTGATGATACGGTTTGGATTCATGACTATCAGTTAATGTTATTACCAGGAATTCTTAGAAATAATTTTCCTGATTTATCCATTGGTTTTTTCCTACATATCCCATTCCCGTCTTATGAAATTTTCAGAACCCTTCCTTGGCGTTCTGATTTACTTTTGGGTATGCTCGGAGCGGATCAGGTTGGTTTTCATACCTACGGCTATATGCGTCATTTCTTGAGCGCTGCTTATAGAATTTGCGGTTTTGAACATCATATAGGAAAGATAACTACAACAAATAGGGTGGTTAATGTCGATGTTTTTCCAATGGGTATAGATTATAATAAATATGCAGCTGTTCCTTCTGTATCTGATCTGGCTGATGAAACTATAAATATTGGTAATCTCGGTAATGGAAAAAAAATAATCATTTCATTAGATCGCTTAGATTACACAAAAGGTATTCCCCAAAGGATTCAGGCATTTGCCCGTTTTTTAGATCTTCATCCGGAATATATAGGTCTCGTTACCCTCGTTTTAGTCGTTATTCCCTCCCGTTCTCAGGTTACTCAATATAGAGAATTAAAGAAGACGCTGAACACTTTGGTCAGCGAAGTAAATAGCACTTATGGTAGTTTTGGCTGGATACCTATCCATTACTTATATCGTAATTTATTACATAATGAACTGTTAACTCTTTATCAAGTAGCTGATATAGCCTTAATTACCCCTCTAAGAGATGGAATGAATCTGGTGGCAAAGGAATATATAGCAAGTAAAAATGATATAGGTAAAGGAGTACTTATTCTTAGTGAAATGACGGGCGCTGCAACTGAATTGTCAGACGCTATTTTAGTAAATCCTCATGATACTTATAACATTGTGAAAGCTATAAAGACTGCCTTAATCATGCCTGAACAAGAACAAACTCAGAGACTTAAAAACATGCAGGCAGGGTTGAAAAAGTATGCGGTGGATTATTGGGCGGCTAATTTTTTAAAGGAACTGGACAGACATCTTCATAATAGACGGCAGTTTCATATAAATAAATTGGAGGAATCAATTAAAACGGTAATTTTTGACGCCTATATACACAGTAAAAAAAGACTAATTATCCTGGATTATGACGGTACGCTGATGCCCTTTCATATTGACCCCCTGGCTGTTTTTCCAGACACTGATCTTATAGATTTATTGTTAAGACTAAATGCAGATCCCAACAATAGAATGGTGATTAATAGTGGTAGAGATAAACAAACTTTAGAAGATTGGTTAGGGAATTTGGGAATAAATCTTGCGGCAGAACATGGCGTTTGGTTGAAAGATTCAATGGAGTGGCGAAGGACGCCTGGTTTATCAAGCGACTGGAAAAATGATGTCAGAGCCGCTCTTGAAAATATTGTCGAGCGGACACCAGGTTCATTTATAGAAGAAAAGGAATATTCGATAGCCTGGCATTATAGACAGATAGACAAAGATTTAGGTGAAAAACGCTTAAGAGAATTCAGAGACGTGCTTTTATATCTTACTGCAAATACTGAGTTACACGTATTGGAAGGCAATAAAGTTGTGGAAGTCAAACATGCCGGCGTAACTAAAGGTAAAGCCACCTTAAATTGGTTGCAAATGGATGATTGGGACTTTATCTTAGCTATCGGTGATGATAAAACGGATGAAGATATGTTTAGGGTATTACCTCCGGAAGCATTTTCAGTTAAAATTGGCATGGAAAATTCAGAAGCTAAATACCACCTGGTTAATACCTTAGAAGTTCGTGATTTTCTTACTCAACTATCTCATTTGTGGAACCAGAAGGATAACTAAATTTGTAACCAATGCCTCGTATGGCATGGAAATGAACGGGTTCTCTGGTGTCCTCCTCAAAATTTCGTCGAAATTTTAAAATGAAATTATCTATGGTTCTGGTGCTGGGATAAACATCGTATCCCCATACAGATTGTAAAATTTGTTGCCGGGAAACTACCTGATTTTTTCTGTCTATAAGTAACTTTAAGAGCATAGCCTCTTTCTTTGTTAAAAGGAACTTTCCCTCATTACCTATGGCTTCGAAGGTGATGAAATTTATCTGATTTTTTCCAAAGCAAAAAACCGTTGCTGTATTTTCTGGTGTCCGCGCACTTCTTTTAAGTAAATTATTGATTCTTAATAGTAACTCTTCAAAAACGAAGGGTTTTACAATATAATCATCTGCACCATATTTCAGACCTTGTATCCGATCATTTGAACCATCTTTCGCCGTTAAAAAAATAATGGGTGTTTGAAGGTCACTTAATCTAATTTGCTCACATATCTGAAAGCCGTCCATTTCGGGTAACATAACATCTAATAAAATGAGGTCGAAATGTTGAGCAGCAGATAATTTGAGTGCATCGCGACCGTTTCCAGTAGTAATCACCTCGAAATTTTCAAGCTCAAGGTTCAACTTAACCAGGTCTCTTATATTTTCCTCGTCTTCTACCAGAAGAATGCGCATTTTGATCAGGGTTTTATTAATTAAAGGGTAAGAAAACATTGAAAATAGTTCCCTTTGGCTGATTTGAAGAAACAGTTATGGATCCGTTATGGGCCCTTACTATTTGATCTACAATGTATAAACCCAATCCAGTTCCTTTTGTTTTTCTTTGATCCTCATTTCCAACGCGATAAAATTTTTCAAATATCTTCTTTCTCTCACTTTGATCTATCCCGATTCCCTTATCAGAAATCTCTATAATACACCGCTCATTCGTTGAAGTCAACCCAATATTTATTTCGGGGACATTGTCACTATATTTTACAGCATTTTCAAGTAAATTAATGATTACGGAACGAATAGCTGAATAATCAGCGAGAATTTCAGGCATTTCCTGTAGTAAACTAACTTTTATGATAGCGGAAGGGAATTTTTGTTTTATGAGTTGAACACACTCATCTATTAAAATTTCTAAGGAAAATAATTCTGTATTAAGCTGATAAGTTGATTCTAATCTGGCGGAGAGAAGAAGATCGGAAACCAGATTATTTAATCTATCCGTATCATTTATTCCATTTTTAAGTAAAACAAGCGACTGTTCCTCCGATAATTTCTTTCGTTGTAACGTTTCAAATCCTAATCTTATGGAAGCAATAGGAGATTTCAACTCATGGGTGATGGATAACAAGAAATTACTACTTTGTTTAGCAGCGAGAATTTCTTTATGGTAACCTCTGTTTATAAAAACGATACCAATGAGCAGGCTTAACACAAAAACAGAGGCTTCGCCAAGTATCATCCATTCCTGACGTTTATAAGCATCTCTGAGTTCAATATGAAAGGAATGTTTAAGGAAGTCTTCCTCGTTTTTTATTTCATTTTTTGCAATTAAGTTTAGTTTTAGTAGTTCATTTTTTGCGAGAAATGCATCTCTGTTTTTAGTATGCAAAAGAACCGTCCACCAGCTAAAGGCCAGAAGCATGTAAAAAATAACCAAGTATGAAATGATACGCAACTGATTATTTAGCATAAAATGAGTTAAAGGTCACTAAATACGCTATCCATAGCCCAATTGATTATCTCAGCTGCCTCATCTAAAACTTCAATGGTATGTGCAGAACTGACAAAACCTACTTCATAGCCGGAAGGACCCATATAGACTCCTTTTTCAAGTAGGGCGGCATGTAAACGTTTAAAGAATTTCATGGAAGCGGGATCAATTTGATCAGCCTTTTTTATGGTCTCTGTACTAAAGGCTATCCAAAAAATAGAACCTACTTTGGGGAAGGTAACACTGTATTTGTTTTCTGTGGCGTGGTCAGTCAGTTTTTTTATTAAATGATTGGTTTTATGATCCAAATCACAATAAAAATTGGGCACCAATAATTGGTTGCAAGCGGCAAGTCCGGCGGCCATTGCGACAGGATTTCCAGAAAGGGTACCTGCTTGATAAACTGGACCGTCGGGTGAAATAAAAGCCATAAGTTCATTGCTTCCGCCATACGCGCCGACGGGCATACCACCGCCAATGATTTTTCCGTAGGTAACTAAGTCAGGTTTAATGTCATAGTAACCTGCCGCACCAGCGAAATGTACTCTAAATCCTGAAATTACTTCGTCAAAAAGTAGAAGCACATTATGTTCTGTCGCTTTTTGTCTAAGATATTTCAGAAAAGAATAATCTTGCAGTAAAAGTCCATTATTGGCGGGAATTGGCTCTATGATTATACAGGCAATGTCATGGCCATATTTTTGAAGGGCTTCATCCAGTGCAGCCCGGTCATCTAATGGAATAACCAATGTTTCTGCGGCAAAAGAGGGTGGAATGCCAGCTGAGGTTGATTCCCCAAAGGTAACTAAGCCAGATCCGGCTTTTACCAAAAGGGAGTCCAGGTGTCCATGATAGCAACCTTCAAATTTTAAAATTTTTGATCTTCCTGTAAATCCCCTGGCGAGTCTGATGGCGGACATAACTGCTTCTGTACCAGAACTTACAAATCTTACTTTTTCTAAATAAGGATTATTTTTAACCAGTAATTCACCAAGTTCCAGCTCATTGAGGGTGGGGGTGCCAAAAGAAGTTCCCATAGCAACCGCTTCAAAAATTCTTTCCCTTATTTGTTCGTTATTGTGTCCCAGAATTAACGGTCCCCACGAAGCGCAAAAATCTATATAGCGGTTGCCATCTTCGTCCCAAACATAACATCCATCTCCCCGGTTAATAAAAAGGGGAGGTCCACTCACCGACTTAAAAGCTCTGACAGGGGAACTCACGCCGCCTGGAAATACGGCTTTTGCTCTGGAAAAAAGTTCAGCTGATTTTTCTCGTCGTGGAAATGAGGTTACTTCCTGCATAATAATTATTTGATGAAAAGGGTTATTATAGAACAAACTTACGAAACGAATTACCGATATTCCACTATATTTGTAAACATGACAAAATAATTACCATTTATGCATTTAGATCTTTATCCAATTATCCAACCTTTAATTTCCAGCTATCATCGATTATACGTTCCTGGTTTAGGTGCTTTTTCTGAAAAATACATTCCCGCTAAAGAAGATTCTATCAATGGAAAAATATTGCCACCAGATACTATCATTGTATTTGAACCAGGTGGAAACGGAGATAGTACGCTTTTTCATAATGAGGTAAAAAGAAGATTTTCAGTGGATGATGCTTTGGCTTCAGAGGCTATCAGGCTTTTTTCTAAAAATATTCACGACGCTTTAGATTTACACAACAGTGTAGAATTACCCAACCTGGGCAGATTGTATTATAATGTAGAACATAAAATTGCCTTTGTACCCAGATTAAAAGTTTTTGAAAATGATTCTTTCGGTTTACCAGAAGTGCCATTTGTTGAAATTTCACCAATACCTGCTCAGATCCAGAAAGATTCAGGTGCTAATATGATGCCCCCGGTACCACCATCTAATCCGATGATGAAATTTGTTGTTTTTAGTATCATTTTTGTTGCTCTTGCTGCCGGCATTTATTTTATGGTTACTACCCCTTTTATAGAAAATAAGCTGGTCAAAGTTAAAGAAATGTTCGAGGCTTGGAATGACAATGCAAATGAGGAGAAAAAAAATATTGATCCTGTCGTAGATATAGTGGATACAAGTGAGCAAGTAGTAGATTTTCCCGAAAAAGAAGAAGAGGATGAACAGGTCATAAAGTCTGAACCAGTGAAAACGGAATCTGCTGAAAAAACGGCTTATGTTAAAATAGCGATTGGTGTTTTCGGTAATCCCGATAATGCTGCAAGGGTAGTAGCCAAAATAGAAAAAGCAGGTTTTATCCCTTTTTCTGAAAAGGTTGGATCACTAACAAAAGTTGGTGTAAAACAGGAGTATAAGTCCGTAGCGGAAAAATTAGAAATTTTAGATAAAGTCAGATCCGATATTGAAAAAACAGCCGTAATAATAAATTGATTTATCTGGTTATTTTTTTCGGGTATTTATCCTAGGAATCTATTTTTTACCTATATTTGCGCACGTTTAAAAAAAGTTCTTTTGACATGAAGGATTTAGTTCCCTATGATATTCGCCTCAAAGGCCTGAAAGATGGGGTTCATACATTTGATTTTACTTTCGACAGTGATTTTTTACCTTTTTTTGAAAATGCACCCGACGATATAGTAACTGGAAGTGTAAAGGTGTTGTTAGAAAAAAGGGTTGGCTTGATTATCATGCAGTTTAACCTTAATGCTGAGTTGCATTCACCTTGCGATCGTTGTTTAGCAGATATTAAAATACCTTTGCAAGGTGATTATAAACTGTTGATAAAATCAATGGAGCATCCAGAGGAGATAGAAAACGAAGATGTTATCGTTCTTCATCCCGAAACGCCTGTATGGAATGCAGCTCCTGTGATTTATGAAAATATTTTACTGGCTATACCAGTAATAAAAAGATATGATTGTGAGAGTGATTTAAATCCTCCCTGTGATATGGAAATGATTAAAATCCTTTCTCAGGGAATAGTTGACGAAACGCCTGAAGATGAAAATTTTTCCCCGTGGAAAATACTTCAAAATTGGGATAATAAAAAAAATTCTTAATTCCTGTTATTATTAAGATAACAGATAAACGTTGAAAAATGGCACATCCAAAGAGTAGAATTTCAAAGCAACGTAAACACAAGCGTCGTACGCACTACAAAGCAGAAGTTCCAACCCTTTCTACCTGTTCAGTAACAGGAGAAACCCATCTACGTCATCGTGCTTACACTGATGTAACTGGTAATCTTTATTATAGAGGTCGATTATTTAGTGCTTCTGCGACAGAAGAATAAATAGTATTGTCTTTCTATTGAAAATCTGTTCCTATGAGTAAAACTATAGTAACAAGTAAAAATGCCCCCGCACCCATCGGTCCTTATAATCAGGCTGTTTGGTACGGGGATGTTTTATTTGTGTCCGGGCAGATTGCCTTAGATCCGGCGACGGGTGAATTAGTACTTGATTCTATTGAAATTGAAACAGACAGGGTGTTAAAGAACCTCGAGGGTATTCTGCATACAGCTGGATTAACCTTTGAAAATGTGCTTAAATGTTCTGTTTTTGTTACCGACATGAACGATTTTTCAAAAATAAATGCCGTTTACGGTAAGTATTTTAAAGAAGAAACGGCTCCCGCCAGAGAATTGGTGCAAGTCGCCGCGCTCCCGCGTTTCGTTCATGTGGAGATTTCACTCATTGCGGGTAGATAGTAATTATCTATTCGTTTCTTTTTTATTGTCTTAATTCATATTGTGGCTACAAAAACAGTCCTTTCTTGTATCCAGCCTACGGGTGATATGCACTTCGGAAATTACTTCGGAGCTGTAAAAAATTGGGTAGATATTCAACAAAAATATGATTGTTTCTATGGTGTGGTAGATTATCACGCTATGACCATGCCCTACAATCCAAAACAGCTTCAGGAAAATACCTGGGAGCTTATTTTTAATTTGATAGCTGCTGGAGTTAAAACGGAGAATCTTTTTGTACAATCTCTCGTTCCTGAACATGCGGAATTATCGTGGATTTTAAATTGTTTTGCTTCCTACGGACAGCTTACCCGCATGACACAGTTCAAAGATAAAACCCAGCAAGTAGAGGAAGGAAATGCTGACGGTTTTATTTCAGCGGGTTTATTAGATTATCCTGTGTTACAGGCTGCTGATATACTCATTTACAAAGCCGATTTCGTCCCTGTTGGAAAAGATCAGGAACAACATCTGGAACTAACCAGAAATATAGCCCAGCGTTTTAATAATCAGGTTGGGGAAGAATATTTTGTACTGCCCGAACCTTTATTTACTGAAACCCCTAAGGTGATGTCTCCTGCAGACCCTATGAAAAAGATGAGTAAGAGTGCAGGGGAAAAGCACTATATTCCTGTTTTCAGTACGCCGGAGAAAATTAAAAAACAGATTCGATCGGCTGTTACAGATACGGGTGATACGCCATCTGGAGAAATGTCCCAAGGTTTGATTAACTTGTTTGAACTGTTAAAAGCGGCAAATAAAATGGATCAGCACCATTCCTTAATGTCTGATTATCAGTCAGGTGTTCTTAAATATGTCCATCTTAAGGACACAGTTGCAGAGGCCTTAACGGAAATAAGTGTCGCAATGGTTGATCGTCGACAACAACTGGATGAAAATAAAGAGGAGGTAAAGGAAATGATTAGACATTCCTCCGCTGAGATTAGAAAAGTGGCTCAAAAGACAATGAATGAAGTAAAATCCTTAGCGGGACTCATGAACGTTAAAATATAACGCTGAAACCATGAAAATAATTTGTATCGGACGTAATTATGGCGCTCATGCCAAGGAACTTCAAAATGCCGTTCCGGATGAGCCTATTGTTTTTATGAAGCCCCCAACGGCTCTATTAATAAATAATAAGCCTCTTTATTATCCTTCTTTTACAAATGATTTGCACTATGAGGTGGAGGTAATTATTAAAATCGGTAAAAATGGAAGACACATTGAACCTCAATTTGCTGCTGATTATATTGAGGAAATTGGGTTAGGTATCGATTTTACAGCCCGGGATATCCAGGCTAAACAAAAAGCGAAAGGATTGCCCTGGGAAATTGCCAAAGCGTTTGATCATTCGGCTGTGTTGGGTAATTTCAAACCACTCTCTGCTTTCCCAGATTCTTCGGCTTTTGAATTCCAGTTATTGAAAAATGACGAATTAGTACAAATAGGTAATACAGCAGATTGTATTTTTTCTTTCGAGACCCTAATTGTTTATGTTTCAAAATATTTTAAGCTCCAAATGGGAGATTTTATTTACACAGGCACACCGGCTGGGGTTGGACCTGTAGTCATTGGTGATAAGTTAGAAGGAAAAATGTTGACAAACGAAGGTTGGGAATCTTTCTTTACCTGTAACATTAAATAATTTAATTTCTATCTTTGATTATATTTTCAATCAATTATAAAATTTATACAAACCTGTAATATGGCTTATCTTTTCACTTCAGAATCAGTATCGGAAGGTCATCCGGATAAAGTGGCCGACCAAATATCTGATGCACTTGTTGATCATTTTCTTGCTTTTGACCCTCAATCGAAAGTTGCTTGTGAAACCTTAGTTACAACAGGTCAGGTTATTCTTGCCGGTGAGGTTAAATCAAAAGCATATCTTGATGTTCAACAAATTGCTCGTGATGTTATCAAACGTATTGGTTATACCAAATCAGAATATATGTTTGAATCTAATTCTTGCGGCGTTCTTTCCGCTATTCATGAGCAATCGCCGGATATAAATCAAGGCGTCGAAAGAGCGAAAGATGAAGATCAGGGGGCAGGGGACCAAGGAATGATGTTTGGTTATGCTACCGAGGAAACGGAGCATTATATGCCTCTGGCGTTAGATTTGGCACACAGGATTTTATTGGAACTGGCGGAAATTCGTAAATCTGCGAAGGCAACCGATGCCATGAATTACCTCAGACCTGACGCAAAATCTCAGGTGACCATTGAGTACGACGATAACCATAAACCTATCCGCATTGATAGTATTGTTGTCTCTACCCAACATGATGATTTTAATCAGAATGAACAGGTAATGTTAGAGAAAATAAAATCTGATGTTATCCAGTTACTTATTCCAAGAGTTAAAGCAAAATTAAAACCTGAATTACAGGCTTTATTTACAGATACCATTACCTATCACGTCAATCCTACAGGTAAGTTCGTTATTGGCGGACCTCACGGAGACACAGGTTTAACAGGAAGAAAGATTATAGTTGATACCTACGGTGGCAAAGGTGCTCACGGTGGAGGTGCATTTAGTGGTAAAGATCCTTCAAAAGTGGACCGTTCTGCCGCTTATGCTACCAGACATATTGCTAAAAACCTGGTGGCTGCGGGTGTATGTAAAGAAGTTTTAGTACAGGTTTCTTATGCGATTGGTGTCGCTAAGCCTACCAATATTTACATTAATACCTATGGAACGGCCAAAGTAGCTAAAACAGATGCTCAAATAGCAGATATAGTTTATGGAATTTTCGATATGCGACCTTATGCTATTGAACAACGATTGAAGTTAAGGAATCCTATTTACAGTGACTCAGCAGCTTATGGTCACATGGGAAGAATTCCCGAGATTAAAACATTGACCTTCAAGGATGGCTCCGGTCAGCAAATTACCAAAGAGGTGGAACTTTTTACCTGGGAGAAACTAGATTATTTAGACCAGGTTAAAAAAGCCTTTTCCTTGTAAAAATCACTTTCCCGTACCCTGAACGAGTACTTCCAAAGTGTAAAACATAATTTTATAATTCAGCGCGATAGATTGATTTCTGAGAAATTAGTCTATCGCGCTTTTTATTTAGTAATGGTATTTTAAATTATTTACCACAATTAAAATATAACTTTCAGATATTCAAAAATATTCCACCTTAGCAATTCTTTACATTTTATATAATACCTGGGTTTGTTCATTTTTTGGAAGCAAGTAAAAATCTTCATAATCCCTTAGTAAATCGAATATATTTTAATTTATATTATTTTAAATAAAGAGGCGAGGAATATAATTTATAACTATATTTGCTCTAGGTAACATAACAATAAACTTACTTATAATTAGTCATGATTTTATCATTAGGTTTATTGGGTATTTTTCTCTCGGCGCTATTAATATTTTATAATAAAGGTTACCGGTCAGCCAATATCTACCTGGGTCTGTTTCTGTTTTTTTTCCAATTTTATTATTTTATCTCATAGTATCTACCTAAACAATCAATCCAAAGAGGTTATTTCTTTTGTATTAAGTATTCC
>BJGN01000064.1 GCA_014190515.1 Bacteroidota bacterium | reverse complement strand
TTTAAAATATCCAGTAAATCAAGATAGAATGATGTCATAAACAGAGGTAAAATGTCTCAATATTAACTAAAATAAAAGAACTTTAGGAAGATTGAATGGGTATGTTTGTTTTCACAAACGAAATAAAGGTTTATCTGCCATAAATACAAATGGAACATGAATAAAAAGAGTTTTTTAAGGACTTTATTTACTACGCTCAAAGATTTACAATCTTTATTCTTCCCACCTATTTGTTTAGCTTGTAAGGGTCCGGTAGCTGGTGAAAACACCTTAATGTGCGCTACCTGTCAAGCCAATTTACCCTTTACCGCCCATCATCTGCAAAAAGATAATCTTATGGAACAGCGATTTTGGGGCAGGATAAATATGGTGAGAGCCACGGCATTTTTACAATTTCAAAAAGGGGGAAGCGTTCAAAACTTACTTCATTTTTTAAAATATGAACATCGGGAAGATCTTGGGATATACTTGGGTAACTGGTATGGAAGGGAATTAAACGAAAGCAACATATATAAAAATATAGATTACGTAATTCCAGTGCCCATACACAAGAGAAGACTAAAAAAGCGAGGCTATAATCAGATAGAAGAATTTTCCCGTTGCATAGCCTTCCAAATTGGAAAAGAGTATCGGGGTGATTTATTATACAGAGTAAAAAATAGCAGTACTCAAATAAACCGGAGTAAGGAAGAGCGATTTTCTCACCTAGAGCGGGCATTTTCCTGGAAAACGCCTGGCGTTTTGGAAGGAAAACATATACTTATCATAGACGACATTATGACAACAGGCGCTACTTTTGAGGCCTGCTGTTACCCGCTGAAAAATATCAATGGAGTAAAAATAAGTATATGTACCCTTGCCATTGCAGAATAATCAGGAGACTAGGGTTCCCACCTTTTCCCCGTGAATAATTTTGGTTAAGTTATCAGGATTAATGATATCAAAAACGATAATAGGGAGATTATTTTCCTGACAGAGCGTAAAAGCCGTCATATCCATCACATTTAAGCCAAGGCTTATGACCTTTTCGAATGAGATAGCATCATATTTAGTGGCATCGGGAAATTTCTCTGGATCTGCCGTATAGATACCATCTACCCGGGTACCTTTAAGAATGACCTCGGCATTGATTTCATTAGCTCTTAGGGCTGCGGCAGAATCTGTTGTAAAATAGGGATTTCCTGTACCTGCGGAAAAAATGACCACTCTATTCTTTTCTAGATGTCGAATACAACGTCTTCTAATATAAGGTTCAGCAATCTGATTGATCCCTATAGCAGAAACGAGCCGGGTATAAACGCCTAATTTTTCGAGGGTACTTTGAATGGCCATGCCATTTATAACGGTAGCCAGCATACCCATATAGTCACCTTGCACACGTTCGATACCAGAACTTGACGCTTGTAATCCGCGAAAAATATTTCCGCCTCCTATAACGACAGCCACTTGAACATCGAGATCAACCAACGTTTTTATTTGTAAGCCATAGTGCATTAATTTCTCAGCATCAATACCAAATGAATTATCCCCCATCAGAGATTCACCACTTAATTTTAAAAGGACGCGTTTATATTTTTTTTCCACTTAGAGGATTTTGGTTAGTGAGCGCAAAAAAAAGGCGAACCGTAGAACGATTCGCCTTTTGAATTAACCTAAAGCTACGTGCTTGAAAGCGGTAACGGTGAGGTTTTTATCAATTTTCTGAAGATATTGCTCCACAGTAACAGAATTATCTTTTACGAATTGTTGATTTAACAACGTCATTTCCTTAAAGAACTTATTCAACTTACCTAAGGCAATTTTCTCTAACATTTCTTCTGGTTTGCCTTCATTTCTGGCAATTTCCTTACCAATTTCAATTTCCTTTTCCACTAAAGAAGAATCCACTGAATCTTTATTAACGGCGATAGGCTTCATAGCAGCAACCTGCATAGCCACATCCCTTCCGGCATCGAAGCAGGCAGGATTATCTATAGAAAGTGCAACGATAACAGCTGCACGGTTACCCATGTGAATATAAGGGCATACTTGCGCTGCTTCAAGGAACTGGTAATCAGCTACTTCAACTTTTTCACCAATAACACCAACTTGTTCGATAACTTTTTTCCCGATAGAGACAGAACCATCAAAAGAAAGGTCCAAAAGCTCCTCTTTAGAAGCGGGAAGTTTAGCTAGAGCGATATCAGCTATTTTTTTGGCAATAGCTACGAAATCAACATTTTTAGCAACGAAATCAGTTTCGCAACTCAACTTAATAATAACACCTTTTTTACGATCATCGGAAACAGCGGCTAAGACGGCACCTTCAGTTGCTTCGCGATCTGCTCTTTTTGCAGAAAGTTTCTCTCCTTTTTTACGGAGACCTTCGATGGCTTTTTCAAAATCTCCCTCTGCTTCAGTGAGAGCTTGCTTGCAATCCATCATACCTGCACCGGTCATATCTCTTAATTTTTTGACATCGGTGGCTGAAATAGATACGCTCATTTTATATTATGTTTGGTTTGAAAAAAGTAACCGGTTTTTTTAAAATTAAACAGCCGTTGCTTCGCTTTCAGACTTCACCTTATTACGTTCTTCAAGACCTTCCAAAATGGCATCCACCATATAATTGGTGATGATACGAATAGATTTAGAAGCGTCATCATTTCCCGGAATGGCAAAGTCAACTAAATTTGGGTCTGAATTAGTATCAACGATACCGAAAGTACGAATACCCAAACGTTGTGCCTCTGCAATAGCGATATGCTCATGAGCGATATCAACAACGAAAAGAGCTGCTGGAAGACGACCTAAGTTAGCGATACCTCCAAGAACCTTCTCCAATTTATCCTTTTCACGGGACATCGTTAAACGTTCCTTTTTAGTAACACTTGAAAGTGTTCCATCTCCGAGCATTTTCTCGAAAGATTGCATTTTCTTGATAGACTTGCGAATGGTGGTAAAGTTAGTCATCATACCACCTAACCAACGATCACAAACATAAGGCATACCTGCGCGACGTGCTGCTTCGGTAACGATATCTCTGGCCTGTTTTTTAGTGGCTACGAAAAGTACTTTCTTACCTGATTTTGCTAAGGCCCGCATGGCATTAGCAGCGCGATCTAAACCTTCAGAGGTACGATTTAGGTCGATGATATGGATGCCTTTGCGTTCCATAAAAATGTACGGAGACATTTTCGGATTCCACTTCTTTTTAAGGTGTCCAAAATGTACACCTGCATCCAGTAATTCTTTATAAGTTGGCTTATTCATATCTTTACAAATTTGGGGATAATAAATGCTACCTTGATTTAAAGGATTAACGTTTACTGAATTGGAAGCTCTTTCTTGCTTTTGGTTTACCGTATTTCTTACGTTCAACCTCACGTGAGTCACGTGTTAAGAATTTCCTGTCTTTTAGTGGCTTTCTAAAATCTGCATTTAGTTCCACTAAAGCACGGGAAATACCCATACGAACTGCTTCTGCCTGACCTTTGAAACCGCCACCACTGACATTGACAACAACATCATATAATTTAGCTACTTCCACTTCTTCAAGTGGCGCCATTACAGAAAGTTGTACGTGTTCCTGAGGAAAATAGGCTTTATAATCCTTACCATTCACAAGAATGTTTCCTTCCCCTTTTTTTAGATAGACACGGGCTACCGAACACTTTCTTCTACCCGTTGCATTAATCATTTCCATATACGATGCTTACTATTAGCGAATTACCCGAGAACCTCCGGCTTTTGCGCTTGGTGGGGATGTTCAGCCCCGGTGTAAATAAATAATTTTTTAATCATACTTCTTCCCAAACGATTTTTAGGAAGCATGCCTTTAACCGCACGTTCCACGATGTCATTTGGCTTGCGAGCCATAAGTTCCTGTGCCGTGTAGGTCTTTTGACCACCAGGGTAACCTGTGTAATGTCTGTAAACTTTGTCTTGCATTTTTTGACCAGTAAAGCGAACTTTATCTGCATTTAACACAATAACAAAATCTCCTGCATCTGCGTGTGGTGTGTAGGAAGGTTTATTTTTACCCCGAAGGATAGTAGCAATCTTAGTACAAAGGCGACCTACTATCTCTCCTTCTGCATCAATAACGTACCACTTGTGCTGAACAGTCTGTTTATTGGCGTGTACCGTCTTGTAACTGAGCGTATCCACTATTTGATTTGTTTAAAATGAAGGAATTAAGAAATACTGCTTTATAAAGCGACTGCAAAAGTATATTTCTTTTTATTCCAAACAAACTTTTAGGTCTTTTATTTTTATAAAAAAATCATAACTAACTGAAAAACAATAAAATTTTTGACATCTTTTTTTCATACCTCTACCAACTTTTTACTTTTCCTTTTGTTATTCCTTCCTTCTACCTAAAGAAATCGTTAAATTTGCCTTTGAAAATATCATTTAATGTCTGAAAAGAAAATCTTCACCCCTGATAATGACCCTACTGCATCGAGTAGAAAGCAAGATCACATCGAACTTGCCTTCAGATCTCAGGTTTCATCAGCCGATATGCGGAACGAATTTTACTATGAGCCGCTTCTTTCTGCCCATCCTGTAGATTCCTCTCTCCTTGAAACTCCTTTTGGTTCAAAGGTTATGCGTTCTCCACTTTGGGTTTCCAGTATGACGGGCGGTACGGCAATGGCTGGTAAAATTAATAAAAATCTGGCCATTGCCTGTGCTGAATTTGGCCTGGGTTTAGGCCTGGGATCATGCAGACCATTGCTTTTCAGTGATGAAACATTAAGCGATTATGCTGTCAGACCCATTTTAGGCGAAAGTGTTCCCTTTTATGCCAATTTGGGCATTGCTCAAATCGAAAAATTATGGCTACAGAAAGAATTATTCAGAATTCCAGCGTTAATTGAAAAACTAGATGCCGATGGCTTAATCATACATATAAATCCTTTACAGGAATGGCTACAACCCGAGGGAGATAGATTTACCTATCCTCCTATTTTTATTATTCAAGAACTCATTCGCCAATATCCGGAAATTTCACTTATAGTCAAAGAGGTGGGACAAGGAATGGGCCCGCAAAGTCTTAAAAAACTGTTGATGTTACCTCTCACTGCCGTTGAATTTGCCGCAGGTGGTGGAACAAATTTTTCGAAATTAGAGCTCTTTCGCGCCCATCCCGACCGTGCCGACGCATTAGATCCTTTAACCAAAGTAGGTCATGATGCCAATCAAATGGTTGGTTTTTGTAACGATATTTTCCTTAACCATGCGACAGATATACAATGTAAACTGCTCATTATTTCAGGGGGAATTCAAGACTTTTTACATGGACATTATTTAATAAAGAAATCGAAAATACCCGCAGTTTATGGTCAGGCTTCCCTATTTCTGAAATACGCCAGAGATGATTATTCGACCCTTCAATTGTTTGTCAAACACCAAATTGAAGGACTTGTAGTAGCTAATCATTTCCTAACTTTACCTCCGTCTTAATGCCTATTCCCCATGAATGAAAAATTAATTTCCGGATTTTCAAAGTTATCTAAAAAGGAAAAAATAGATTGGGTAAATACACACTATGGTGCTGCGGATGTGAATGCCAATACCGATGATTTCTCCGTTTTTTTTCATGAAAATGCAGCTATTCAAGAAATAATAGATGGATTTAGTGAAAATACCGTAAGTAATTTTATTCTTCCTTATGGTATAGCTCCCAATTTTTTAATTAATGGCGTGGTATATGCAGTGCCTATGGTTATTGAGGAGAGTTCTGTTGTTGCCGCTGCTTCCAGTGCAGCAAAATTCTGGTTTTCCAGGGGTGGATTTACATCGACCGTTTTATCTACTGTAAAAATTGGTCAAATCCATTTCAAATGGTTTGGTGATACTTCCTTAATATATCGTTTATTTCCTAACATAAAAGAGAAGCTTCTATTGGAAAGTAAGCATTTAGGAGCTAATATGGTAAAAAGAGGCGGTGGGGTTACAGACATAGAGCTCCTTCATTTCGGTCATTTGGAAGAAGGTCTTTATCAACTGAGGGTCAAATTTGAGACGGTAAATTCTATGGGAGCCAATTTTATTAATACCCATTTAGAATCGTTTTCCTCGTCTCTCAAAGAATATTTTAATTCCTCCAGCTTGCTTTCTTCTGAAGACAGAGAGCTCCTCATTATTATGTCCATTTTATCAAATTATACACCTGAATGTTTGGTAACGGCCACAGTCAGTTGTCCTGTAAGTGATTTTAATGGAGTTTATAAAGACATGGGTGCCGCTGAATTTGCCAATAAATTTCAACAAGCAGTTCGCATTGCTGAAATTGATCCATACAGAGCCACCACACATAATAAGGGCATTTTTAATGGTATTGACGCCGTTATTTTGGCTACAGGTAATGATTTCAGAGCCGTAGAAGCAGCAGGTCATGCTTATGCAGCAAAAGATGGTTCCTATAAATCTTTGAGCGTTTGCCAGATTGAAAATGATATTTTTACATTTTCCCTGACCCTTCCTCTGGCTATTGGAACCATCGGAGGGTTAACTCACCTGCATCCATTAGCCAAAAAAACGCTCTCCATTTTAGGTGAACCCGATGCCAAAATGCTTATGCAAATCGTTGCATCCGTTGGTCTTGCCCAAAATTTTGCCGCAGTAAAGTCTCTCATTACCTCAGGTATTCAGGACGGTCACATGCGTATGCATCTAATGAATATTCTGGTCCATCTACAGGCGAATGAAGAGGAAAAAAGCAGCGCTTTACAACATTTTAGCAAAATCTCCGTGTCTTTTTCATCGGTTCGTGAATTCATTGATTCAATGCGGTCTGAAAAATGAATAAAACAACCTATTTTTCACATGGAAAACTTTTAATAACAGGGGAATATGCCGTTTTAGACGGTGCAAAAGCGTTGGCCCTACCTACCAAGTATGGTCAGCATCTGCATTTTCACCCTCAACCTGGCTCAAATTGCCTCCTTTGGGAGAGTTTCACAGATAAAGGACAATTGTGGTTTTCTGCCTCTTGGGAACTAAATTCTATGAAGGTTACTGTCGGCAAGGGGTTGCCTGAAACAAATGTACTTACCTCATTACTAACCAGTATGATGTCAGAAAAAGGGCTTCCCGCTTCTTTTTTAGAAGGCAAAATAGAAACCCGCCTCGATTTTCCAAGAGAATGGGGACTTGGGACCAGTTCCACTCTTATCGCTTTACTCTCAAAATGGACACAAATTAATCCTTATTATTTGTTGGAAAAATCATTCGGTGGTTCCGGTTATGATATTGCTGCTGCCAACGCAATGGGTCCTATTACTTATAGAAAAATAAAGGAAGATAACGAGAATCCTGAAGTTAACATAGCGCCGTTTAATCCCTTGTTTTTAAACAAAATATATTTCCTTTACTCCGGTAAAAAGAAAAACAGCAGAGAAGGAATTTCGACCTACCGTTCTAAATCATTAAATCCTGTCTATATTTCAGAAATATCACAACTGACAGAAAGAGTTCTGAGTGTTGAACATTTTTCAGACTTTTGTACATTGGTAAAGACGCATGAAAAAATTACAGGCAATCAGTTGGCCTTAACACCTGTTCAAGATGAATATTTTACGGATTTTCAAGGGGTGGTTAAATCTCTGGGCGCATGGGGCGGCGATTTCTTGATGGTTTTAACCGAACTACCTAAAAGTGACATTATATCCTATTTTAAAAAGAAAGGCTTTTCAACCCTTTTTACCTATAATGAATTGATATTTTGTGAAAATAATTAAAAATTATGCCAACCAAGTGGAATGAATGCGAATTAGTTTCTTTTAAAGAAATAGCGCCTCAAACGAGACTTTTCACTTTCAAATTATTGAGTGACGATGTTTTTTCATTCAAAGCAGGTCAATTCATTACTTTCGATCTTCCTGTGCACGAAAAAAGACTTTACCGCTGGAAAAGCTATTCTTTAGCTAATGCACCTGATAACACGAACTATTTTGAATTATGTATTGTAAAAAATGAAGGAGGATTAGGTACTACCTATCTTTTTGACCAAATAATAATAGGAGATAAACTGAAATTTAAAGGTCCTGAGGGTAGCTTCATTTTACCTAAAAATAATCCTGAAATACTCTGTTTTATTTGCACAGGAACAGGCATTGCCCCCTTCAGAAGTATGCTGTGGGATATTTGTCAGAATCCGGTAAAACCCATAACAATCCGGGTTATATTTGGAACAAGAAAAATGGAAAATGTACTTTTTTTAGATGAATGGCAGGAGTTAATAAAATTATTACCTGATTTTCAAGTACATATAGCCCTCTCCAAAGAAGAAGAATTACCTCTTATTAAAGAGAAAAATATTTTATTCTATAAGGGATACGTCCATCAGATTTATCAACATCAAAAATTATTTGATGTGAAAGAACCAATTTTTTATCTTTGCGGTTGGCGAAATATGATTGATGAGGCCCAAAAAAACCTTTTAAACCTTGGTTTTCCATCTTCGCATATTCAAACTGAACTATATGGCTGATGCGGAGATAAAACTATTTTATTAAGAACTTGTTTTCACCTAAAACCAACCATTTTATCAACATGGAAAATACTACACCACAGAGTCCGGTTCTGATATATACGGAGCAAACACCGAATCCGGAAACTTTAAAATTTGTAACCAATAGAATGCTTTATAAAGGGACAGCTGACTTTAAAGAAGTGAATGCGGCTAAAGAATGGTCCCCGATAGCTACCGAATTATTCCAATTTCCTTACGTTAAGGGAGTTTATGTTTGTAATAATTTTGTAACTGTTTCAAAGGAATTTAATTACGCATGGGAAACTATTCTTCTTCCTCTAAAAGAGTTTATAAAAGAATATGTTGCTAACGGATCTGAAATTATTAGAGAAGGTTATGCCGAAGCCATGTTAGCTTTTGAAGCTGAAAATAGTAAACATGAAGTTCATACAGGCGAGCAAAGTGAGACGGTAAAAAAGATAAAAGAGCTTATTGACACTTATGTTAAGCCTGCCGTTGAAATGGACGGTGGAAACATTGAGTTCAAAAGTTTTTCAGAAGGAATCGTCACAGTAACCTTGCAAGGTAGCTGTAGCGGTTGTCCAAGTAGCACCGTTACCCTAAAATCAGGGATAGAGGGCATGTTAAAACGCATGGTTCCCGAAGTGACCGAAGTGGTTTCAGAAATGGGATAAAATTAAATGAAAAAGAGGCTGTCTAAAAAGATAGCCTCTTTTTTTATGCTACATTATACATATACATAGGGCTAAACAGTCTGTACATTCGACTCCTCCGGGCTCGATTTTTACAATTATGCCCCTTGCGGCAAAAATTCCCCAATAATAAATGTGTGAATAGTTTGTACCGCGAATTGGGAAATTTATCTGTATTGTAAAAGGGCGAATTCAATTCGCCCCTACCAATGGGGTATTACGATATACTATCCACTAATTAATTAAATGTCATATAGATATATATTTTTTTAAAGAGGTGAAAAAATTTTATTTTAACTAAATATGTATTTATATTTACCAATCAATTAGAAAGTTAACCTCTCCAAAATCACCCGAAGTGTATCAATAAATACACTCTTAATCGCTGTATTGGAGATATGAGAATACTTATCACTTTAATTTTTTTGTCCCTTGCCATTTTAGGGAATAGTCAAGAAGTAAGTCCGCAAAGTTTAGTTGAATCTGCCCGGAAAGAGGGTAAAACCTTTAGACCTTATGCCTTATTTACCGAAGAGAATGGGTCTCTTCGACAGTATAAAGGGGCGAATGAAGCTTTTTCCGAGAAGAAATTTTTCTCCACTTCCCCTTCCCGAATAAGACGGCTATTAGATGACGCCCCAAAACAATTTACACTCATGGTTCCGGGGCTTAAAGAAAGTCTCTCCCTTGAATTGGTTGCCATAGATTTATTAAGCACTGATTTTCAAATGATGCATGCTTCTGGTGTGACAACAGAGGAAAATTCAAATATTCAGCATTTCCGGGGTATAGTTGGAAAAACCCCAGGCTCTTTTGCCGCTGTAACCGTTAGTGAATCAGGTATTCAAGGATCCATTTTCACAAAAGAAACAGGAATGAAGGTATTCGGACCAATGGAAGAAACGGAAGGAAATCCAAATATTCCCCATATTTTATATCCTGCAGATGCATTTCCCAATAAAGAAAAATTAACCTGTTTAACTCCAGAGGAAAACAGACCATATAGCCCACAGGAATTAAGTAGAAATACTACCTTAAGAACTGGTCCTAAATGTGTTAACGTTTATTTAGAGGTTGATAACGATATATTTACAGATAAAGGAGGAACAACTAACACAACGGCCTTCATGACCGGATGGTTCAACCAAGTAGCTACGTTGTACGCCAATGAAAACATAAATCTAAGGCTCAGCGGATTATTCCTTTGGGATGTACCAAGCCCATATTCAGGAAGTGATTACAATATGCTCACCCAATTTGGTGCGCAAAGACAGTCGATAAATGGTGATATTGGACAATTAGTTTCTTACAAAGGTCGAGGAGGTATAGCTTGGTTAAATGGGGTTTGTGCATCATCAACTCGATTTAAATTAAGTTTTGGCAGTGCGCTGAAATCATTTCAAAATGTACCCGCATTTTCATGGAATGTGATGGTTATGGCTCATGAATTGGGACATATTCTAGGTTCTCAACATACACATGCCTGTGTGTGGAACGGAAATAGTACCGCATTAGATGGTTGTGCCGGAGTTACAGAGGGTGGTTGTGCGCTCCCCCCACTCCCTCCAAATGGAGGAAGTATCATGTCTTACTGCCATAATACTTCCGTTGGCACTAAATTTGGAAATGGATTCGGAGAACAACCTGGAAATGTGATTAGAAATCGTATTGCTTCGGCAACTTGCCTACAAACATGTCCCCCAATTGACAATTCTGGAACGGGAACAGGCAGTGGATCGTCCAACGGAACAGGTACAGGAACGGGCGGTGGATCGTCTAGCGGAAATGGAACAGGTTCAGGTTCAGGAACAGGTTCAGGTTCAGGAACAGGAACAGGTTCAGGTTCAGGTTCAGGTTCAGGAACAGGCGGCGGCTCCAGCGGAAATGGAGCAGGTTCGGGAAGTGGAACGGGAACAGGTTCAGGAACGATTGACTCTTGCCGGACAATAAAATTAGAGTTAACGCTTGATCTATTTGGTACTGAAACTACCTGGCAATTAAAAGATAGTGCTCAAGCAGTCAGACTTTCTGGCGGCCCATATTTAAATAAAAGAAATGGGCAAAAGATAAATGCTCAACTTTGCCTTTTGCCTGGCTGTTATACACTACAAATTGCAGATAATGGCGGTGATGGATTATGTTGCAATTATGGTAATGGAGGATTTATCATTTCAAATGTAAAAGATTCCGTCCTTTCGAGATCTGGATCGTTTACAAATAACACCGTCCTAAATTTTTGCATTCCTAAAACGGTTTCAGGAGGTAATGGTTCAGGGAGCGGTTCGGGTTCAGGAAGTGGATCAGGTTCAGGATCCGGTTCAGGTTCAGGTTCAGGTTCAGGAAGCGGTTCAGGCACACCTGATTCAACTTGTTTATTTTTAGATCTGATAAAAAATAAAGTTTTAACTTTTGCTGGGACACAAGATTTAGGTACCGTTGAGATCATAGAAAATGGGAAAGGAGCACATCTGAAAGCAAATGCCTGGAAAAAAATCATTGGAAATTATGTAATTACATCAAATACCGTGGTCGATTTTGAATATAGGAGTAATCTGGCCCCGGAAATCATAGGTATTGGCTTTGATAATGATGAAGAAATTAGTGCAAATTTAAGTTTTCAAGTTGGTGGGTACCAACGATGGGGAATCCAAAATCACAGATCATTCAATAGTCTTTCTACATGGCAGAAAGTATCCATTCCTGTTGGAAAATTTTATACAGGTACCTTTTCAAAATTCATCTTTATTTGTGATGAGGATAAATTTAATCCGCCAGGAGATGCGTTGTTCAGAAATTTACGTATTCATCAGGGCAATTGCACCGCTGCCTTACCAAACAAACCCGTACCCCTGGAAGAAGACATAAAGGAAACTATTTACCTATATCCTAATCCGGGAAATGGTGTTTTTAATATCCAAATGAATGGAAATTTTGATGATGACATTTTCCTGAGTCTTTTCTCCATGTTGGGAAACAAGGTATCAGATCAGCTAATTTCAAAAAACGATCAATATAAAACAATACCTTTATCTGCTTCAAATCTGAACCCGGGAATTTATTTCTACCAATGGAGATCGGGTCAAAAAACAGGTAAAGGGAAGCTGGATGTCATCTCAAATTAATATATTTGGAAAAAGCTATGTATGTTTCAATAACCGGACTAAAACCCAAGGGACTTTGGGGACTTATTAAATTCTGGACTTTAGCTGTTCCGACTTTTCGTGAAGCTCAGGCAGCAAAAGGAAATAGGCATTGCGCTGTAAAACGGATACGAGGATATCAATGTACGGTTACAGCATGGGAAAACAGGGATTTGATGTTAAATTTTATGAGAAATGGAACTCATCTAACAGCCATGAAATCATTTAATAAAATAGCCACAGGAAAAACGTTTGGCCTTGAAGCTGATAAAATTCCTTCCTGGAGCGAAGCATTTCAACTTCTGGAGACAAAAGGCATCACCTATTAAAATTCCACCCTTTCAGGATTAAAAATGGATATTTTTAAGCGTTTTGGTAGCAAAAAAAAAATGGTCACCCGGAAGAGGCGACCATTTTATTTTTAAATAATATAAAAAGAAGCTGGATTAAGGAACCACCACTTTTTTTGCTGGTAAGTCCTTTATGGAAACAGATCTTTTTGAGGTTGTATTCTTTCCTGGTGTTACCAGAGCCATTTCGAAAGCCTTCTCGATATTCAAAATACCGCCGGAAACAGAAAGGGAAGAAAAAGGAATTTTTTCATCTTCAGTACCAGGTTTAACAACTTTTTGATTTTGTTTTATAGCTGACTCCATCAATATAGATTTAATCTGCACCACAGTCAAGTCAGGAAAATAGGAACGTAGAAGGGCTGCTGCCCCGGCTACCATAGGAGCTGCCATACTGGTACCAGGATAGCTATCGTATTTGGAACCTACAACGGTTGAATAAATATCAACACCCGGAGAAAATAAATCAACTCTTTTGCCACTATAGTTAGAAAAATCAGCAGCCAGATTTTCATCACCCTCCCAATTTAAAGCCCCTACTTCCAGCCAATTTGGGGCAAATTTAGGCCCAAATAATCCTTTTTTACTAAATTCATCATTGGGAAAATTATTTTTCCCATCGTTTTCACTTCCGTCATTTCCCGCAGCATGCACTAATAATACATCTTTTTTTATTGCATATTTAATGGCTTCATCCACTGCCTTTTTATAGGGGGAATATCCTTTACCAAAACTCATATTAATAACCTTCGCCCCATTATCCACAGCATATCTGATAGCATTAGCCACGTCCTTATCTCTTTCATCTCCATCGGGAACTGCTCTGACTGACATGATACGAACATTGTCTGCTATGCCGTCAATACCTATATTATTTCCTCTTACAGCACCGATAATACCGGCGACGTGCGTTCCATGATTAGCATCAGGACCTCTAACATCGTTATTTCCGTAGTATTTTTCGGTTACATCAGCATAATTATCACCTACTAAAATTCGCGGATCATAATCTGGATTATAATTATAGTTATACCTACCGTCAAAATAATTATAGGCTTCATTTAATTGATCAATAAACCCTTCAAATGATGCACCTTGACCCATTTGTGCTTTTAATATTTGTACAAGTCTTGCTAACATTTGATCAGGACCAGGTTGCACTTTATCCAAATCGTCCAGGGTAATGCCCGCTTCTTTTCCTAATTGTTTTGTCAATTTTGCCACCGATTCCTTTAAAGCCTTATAAGTAGGCCAGGTTTCACCTAAGGATTTCCTTTCACCCAGAACCTTTTCCTCTATTTCCTTAAACTCTGTAAATCTTTTTTTATCTTTTGCTGACAAAGAATTAGGATCTGCTTTGTCGAACTCTTTTTTGTATGAAGCGTATAGCCTGGTAATTTCCAAATTGTCATGATATACATTTTCACCTCTAGCATTTCCGATAAAATTCCAACCATGGATATCGTCAATGTATCCATTTTTGTCATTATCAATGCCGTCACCTGCTATTTCACCAGCATTAATCCACATAACTGATTTTAAATCTTCGTGTTCATAATCCACTCCAGAATCAATGACGGCAACTACTACTGTTTCCCCCTTTTTACCAGCCATGCTGCGCAATCTGCTATATAGGGACTCAGTACTTATTCCTGGAAAACCATCTTGTTTAGGGTCAAGATTAAACCAATTTTTGGGTGCTTGTTCCTGTGCTGTAAGGAATGTAAAACCAAGACCTAAAATAATTAGAAAAAAACGTGCTGGCATATTTTACTTATTTTATATTTAAAAACTTTTACAAGATAATAGTTTAGTAGAAATAACGCATGAAAATTAAAAAGTATGCTAAATTTTAATTTTTTATTAAATAATTCTTTAAACTTTTGCTAATTTGGGTTATCTAACATTTTAAACATAAGTATTGAAAATTAATTACCTATTTTTATTCATGATGGCAATAAGCAGTATTGCCCTTACACAATCAAATGAAGGAACCAGGTTTCACCTTGCATTCTTAGAACATATCGATATTGGTAGAAATAATATGGTGGTTATGATTACCTCCAAATATAATACCACCGGCACTGTTGAAATGCCTCTTTTAGGCTGGAAACAATCTTTTTCGGTAATTGCTAATCAGGTTACAATAGTTACCTTACCTAAAACAGCGGAAACCTTAGGCTCTGAGATGATGTCTTCCAACGGAATTTCAATAAGTAGCGAAAAGAATATTAGTGTTTATATGCACCAATATTATAATCAACGATCAGAAGCATCCATCGTTTTACCCGATGATGCTTTAGGTACAGAATATTATGCAATTGCCTATAAAACTTACCAAAGAAGTGGCATAGTTTATCCATCTGAATGCGTCATTGTTGGGGTTAAAGAGGATACAGAAATTGAAATTACGCTCAGTGACCGAACCAAGGGAGGGAGAAACAAAGGGGATAAAATAAATATTATTTTGGGACCTGGGCAAACTTATCAGATACAAATGCAACTTGCAAACAGCGAAATAACGGGTACCAATATAAAAGGAAATAAACCTTTTGCCCTATTTGCTGGCAACACGTGGACTCCTATGCCAGACCCTTGTGAAGCCAGAGATAATTTATTGGAGCAAATGTATCCCATTTCAACCTGGGGAAAGGAATTTATTTCTGTTTTAAGTGCACAGGTGACCTATGATGTTTTCAGAATATTAGCGTCGGAGGATGAAACGACCATAAATATTCAAGGTAACACAAAGGATACTTATAAGTTAAATAAAGGACAATTTATTGAATATCAAAAGGGAGAATCCACCTATATTTCTTCCAATAAACCCATTGCTGTAGCTCAATATAATGTTGGAGGACAATGTGGGGGAAATCCCAGCCGTCTCGGCGATCCCTCCATGGTTTTATTAAATAGTATTGAACAAATAAGGGATACAGTTACTCTTTACAATTCTAATTTCCAACAGATTACTGAGAATTATCTCAATGTAGTAGCTCTTTCCACTGACATTGCAAAGGTTACGCTCGACGGCACACCCTTGGGTAATATTCCAGGAGTTATAGGCACTGTTTCTGGAAATTCAAAATATTCTTTTGCAAGAATCAAGGTAAATGCCGGTTCGCACACCCTTATTTCTAACGGTTGTGGTATGTCCGTAACAGCTTATGGATATGGAAATGCGGAATCCTATGCTTATAATGGTGGAGCAAGTTTCAAACCCATCAATGCAAGTCCATTGCCAGAAGGTGGCTGTCTAAATGACTCCATTTTATTTGACGTAGGATTATCTCTTCCCCGATTTTCCCTTTTCTGGCATTTTGGAAATGCTGACAGTACCAGAATGAATATTGTCAAACGTTCCTTCAATACTTTAGGACCTCAACCCGTTCTGTTAGCTATTAACGATCAATGTTTAAAGAAACTGGATACCATAAGAGGAACTATAAATATTACCATTCCTGGTACACTATCTGTTCCAGGTTCGGTTTTGATTTGTGAAAATGATACGTTATCACTCATTGTGGACGATAAAAAATCCGAAAATTATCAATGGACTGGTCCAAATAATTTTTTCAGCATCGAAAAAAATCCTTCCCTTTTAAAGGCAAACCCTACTTTTTCGGGAAATTATTCGGTTGTCGGTATCTTAGATGGTTGCCCTACTCTTCCCAGCGTAACCAAGGCAACTGTAAAAGCTAATCCAAAACCCAATCTGGGAGCTGATGCATTAATATGTCCCGATGAACCTACTTTTAATTTAAAACTTCAAGCAGGATTTTTTTCAAAATATTTGTGGCAGGATAATAGTTCATTACCTTATTTTCAAGTTCAAGAGGAAGACACCTATACCGTAAGTGTTTGGGATGAATGGGGCTGTTTTGGCGTTGACACCATTATTTTAGCACGTAAATGTCCCACAAAAATCTATGCACCTACCGCTTTCAGCCCTAATAAAGATGGTATAAATGATTTATTTTTTCTTTATGGCGATGATATCCTATCCTTTGATTTAAAAATTGCAGACCGGTGGGGGAATATAGTTTTCAAAACTAATAATTTCCAAGATGGTTGGAACGGGCAATATATGGGTATTGATTTAGATCCAGGAATATTTGTTTGGATGGCAACCATTGAAGGGTATCGGAGAAATGGGAAAACATTTATCGAAACAAAGAGTGGCACTGTCGCCTTAATTAGGTAAGTTTATTTTCATGTTTTTATTTAAAAAAATCATTTATTTTCTAAGATTCTATCAGCGTGCGGTCACCATTTATGATTTGCACTCCCCGTTGTTGGCAAAATACCTTTTACCCCTTTTTTATGGTAAGAAACAAAAACTAGCTGCTGTTGAAACCAGAAGAAAATCCTTATTAAAGGACAAAAGACAGCTGACGAAGACAGAATTTGGGGCTGGATCAAATTTTCAGACGAGCAGCACCCTATTTATTAATAAAATGGCTGCCAGTAGTCCTGTTTCATCTGAAGAAGGAATTTGGTTAGCATTACTTGCCAATCAATCTGGCACCAAAACCATATTAGAATTAGGCACTCATTTTGGTCTTTCTACATCTTATCTGGCTTCTATAAATAAAAAAGTGCAAGTATATACTATTGAAGCTTGCCCGGAAACAGCAGCGATAGCTACTGAAACCTTTGAATTATTAGGCTTAACTGACCGTGTTCACCAACAAGTTGGCTCATTTGACGAGCTGCTTCCTTCTTTTTTACCTCAATGTCCACCTATAGATTTACTTTTTATTGATGGAAATCACAGGGGGCAGCCCTTACTTCATTATCTGAATGTATGTTCCCCCTATCTTTCCAAAGAAGGAATTATAGTGCTTTCAGACATCTATTGGTCTGAAGATATGAAACAAACCTGGGATAATATTTACGAAAAAAATACCCAGTTTCATGCTATTGACCTTTTTCACTTTGGATTACTGATTCCCCGAA
>BJGN01000063.1 GCA_014190515.1 Bacteroidota bacterium | reverse complement strand
TGATAGCAACTTTCAATTTGCGAAACAAGCGGGTGCCACCCATATTGTTGCTCAACTTATAGATTATGTAAAAGGGGGTGAGAATCCTACCTTAACTAAGGATTATCTGAATGGCTGGGGCTACTCTCCAAATAAAGATATACCCTGGAAATTAGATGATCTTGTTTCATTGAGAAAAAAAATTGAAAGTCATGGTCTGAAACTGGAAGCCATTGAAAATTTTGATCCCGCCCATTGGTATGATATTTTACTCGATGGTCCCCGCAAGAATGTTCAAATGGAACAGATGAAGTTGTTGATTAAAAACGTAGGTATTGCTGGCATTCCCGTTTTGGGTTATTACTTTAGTTTGGCGGGTGTTTGGGGTTGGACAAATGTTACAGAATCAAGAGGAAATGCTCCATCAGTGCGTTTCGATGCCTCTAAAATAGATATAAATGCGCCAATTCCTAAAGGGATGGTGTGGAATATGTACTATGAAGAGGCCGGAGAAGGGCATCTGCAGGGTGTTTCATATACAGAAATGTGGGAACGATTATCGGAATTTTTACACATCATGCTGCCAGTGGCAGAAGAAAATGGGGTAAAATTAGTCGCGCATCCCGATGATCCTCCCATGGAAAATCTTAGAAATTCCGGAAGACTATTTACAAGTATTTCCCGATACGAAAGGTTGCTTGAAATTTCAAATAACCCCAGTAATGGATTTGAACTTTGCCTGGGTACGCTTCAGGAAATGCAGGAGGGAAATGTTTATGATTTTTTGGAAAAATACTTACCCCAAGATAGAATCGGCTATATTCATTTTAGAAATGTGAAAGGAAAAGTTCCTTTTTATCAGGAGGTTTTTGTCGATGAAGGGGATTTGGATATGGTAAGGGTAATGAAAATATTGAAAAAACATGATTATGATGGTGTTCTGATTCCAGATCATACACCTGAAATGTCTTGTGCCGCTCCCTGGCACGCAGGTATGGCTTATGCCCTTGGATTTATGAATGGCATTATTAAATCATTAAACCATTAGACATGTCCTCGTCTTTTCATCAAGAAGCTGGTTGTAAGCTTCAAACAGATTGGTTGTTGAATAATATGCCGGTCGTTTTTTTAGAAAATAAATGGTTGAAAATTGGCATTCTCATGGGTAGGGGGAGTGATATTTTTGAGTTTACCTTCAAAAAGGAATCCCTGAATCTGATGCTTCGATTGGATAAACCAATTCATAACCCGAGAGAATATATTTCCCAGCGCAGGGATACTTTGAATCAATTTGAAGATTATTATTACGGTGGCTGGCAAGAAATACTACCTAATAGTCAACCATTTATGTATAGAGGCGCCTCCTTAGGGCAACATGGTGAGGTTTGGCTAAATGCCTGGCAATATGCCATTCTAAAAAATACAGATAGCGAAATCTCCATAAAATGCTGGAATAGACCATTACGCGTTCCTTTACTTATTGAAAAAATATTGACGATCAAAAAAGGTGAACCCACTTTGTTTATTGAGGAAGTTTTGACCAATGAATCTGCTGTCGATTTTTCTTATATGTGGGGTCACCACATTGCTTTTGGTCTTCCCTTTTTGCAAAATGGCAGCCTTATTACTACCAATGCTCAACATTTTGAAGCAGAACCTTTAATGCCTAAAAAAAGAAGGTTTTCGCCGGGAAAAAAGTTCTCCTGGCCTTTAGGTCTCGATTTGGAAGGAAATTTATCAGACGCAAGTCAGGTTCCTCCAGCCAATGATTTTCCATATTCCGAGCTACTGTATTTGTCAGGATTTCAAAAAAATGCTTACTATATTATCTCAGATGCTGAGAAAAAAGTCTCTTTTAGGTTGGATTGGAATGAAGATGATTTTCCATATATTTGGTACTGGCAGGAAAGATATGGCATACAAGATTCTCCCTGGTGGGGGAAAACATATTCTATTGCTTTGGAGCCTTGGACGAATAAATGGTCGGCTACCCCAGAAGTGGATATGGTGAAGCATCATTGGCCAGTGTTAAAACCATTTGAAAGTAAAACTACCTCCTTGAAAGCCTCCGTTTTTTAATCTTTTGAAATGTAAACTATGGAAATTAATATTACTGACTGTACCATTTTTGCCGACGGCTTAGATCATCCCGAGGGTTTAGCCTTTCATAAGGATGGCAGTCTATGGGCCGGCGGCGAAGCGGGTCAAATATATCATATTGATCAGTCTGGGAAGGTTACGCTTTTTGCAGAAACGGGTGGATTTAATCTGGGGCTAGCTTTTCATCCTTCCTACGAATGGTTAGCTGTTTGCGATCTCAAAAACAAATGTGTTTGGAAACTTGACATTGAAACTAAGAACCTTTCTGTTTTTACCATGGGTGCTCCGGGTGCTTCATTTTCAATACCAAATTATCCGGTATTTGACAATCAGGGAAATTTGTATGTTTCCGATAGTGGGGCATTTCGGCAAATTAATGGAACTATTCAAAAGTTTACTAAGGAGGGGGAGGGAATCATTTGGCATAACGGTCCCTTTAATTTTGCCAATGGAATGGCTCTTTCACCCAAAGGAGATGCCCTGTTTGTTGTTTGTTCTTTTCTACCTGGAATTGAAAAGATTGAGGTACAAAGCGATGGTAATCCAGGCATTAGATCGGTATTTGCCACTCTTCCCCAAACAGTTCCCGATGGATTAGCCTTCGATGAAGATGAAAATTTACTGGTTTCTTGTTATACGCCAAATGCCATTTATAAAATTTCACCGCAGCAGGAAGTTACCCTCCTCATTAATGATTGGGAAGCCCATACCCTAACGAATCCAACAAATATTGCTTTTGGAGGCGAGGGTGGAGCACATTTATTCGCCACCAATCTTGGTCGTTGGCACATTACAAAAATTCCTTATAAAAAACTAATTTCCAATGAGTAGGGTAAACACCAATTAAATAGATTAACTTGAAGGACTGCGAATATAGAAATTTTACAACATCATTTTATTGCTGAGATAAAGCAAAGAGTGAGGCAAGCTCAGTATGAAGCATTAAAAGTTGTAAATACGCAACTCATTCATTTATATTGGGAAATTGGAAAATCCATTGCTGAAAAACAAGGAGAAAACTGGGGCAAAGCTATTGTGCCTAAATTGTCAAAAGAGCTACAAAATGAATTCCCAGGGATTGGTGGATTTTCGGCGGGTAATTTATGGTTGATGTCACAGTTTTATACTGAATATCAATCCGTTGAATTTCTCGTACCACTGGTAAGAGAAATTAGTTGGAGTAAACACATCACTATATTAAAAAAATGTAAAAACAACCAGGAACGACAATTTTATATCCTTTCAACCAAAAAATTTGGCTTGACAAAAAACGTTTTAATTCATCAAATTGAAAATAAAACATTTGAAAGGTACTTACTCAATCAAACCAATTTTGAATATACCTTTGATTTCTTAAACCTTGCCTGTCGAACATTCGTGATTACAACAGAAATGATTAGGCGCTAATGTATCTTAATGGTGATAAACCTCGGCCGGCAATGTGTTGGATCTGTTAAAATATCTTTGAAAAAATCAAAGGAATTTACATTATAACTAATGAGCAATTCTCCTGGTTTGGAAAGATGAGGGTATGCCTTTGCATTGTATGCGTAATAGTCTAAATCTTCCTCTAATTCCGGGCAATGCCATACATTTCGTGTAGGAAAATAAGGTCCGGTGATTGACTTTGTCATTTGAATAGACACTTCAGGTGTCATCCCGAATAGCTGATGTACCAATATCCATCGGCCATTATCGGCAGGACTCATACTTAGTTCATTGGAAACGCCTTTGGTTACTCCTCTGACTTTAGTTTTATCCGCATTCCACTTTGCCCCATCCCAATAGGTCCATTGGTCAAAATTTTCAAAATTCTCCGGTTTTACACGAGCTATGAGCAGATCCTTCTCAAGTCCTCCTGTTCCCAAAACATAAATGTAGCCATCAGGATTTGGTGCACCTGCGCTTTTTGTATTTACAATGATACCACTTCCAAAGGTAGTCATCCCAACATTTGGTGCATAAGGGAATTGAAGGGGTGTTTCTATTTGTCTAACTCCTTTTTCAAAGGGTATTGGCGTGTTTTTGGGAATAGCCAATAAGGTTACGCCTACCTGATCAAAGTCGAAAAATGAGGTGATTGGATCAATATGAGTGATTCGATAAGCAAAAATATAAAGGGTGCTGTCCTTGTCAACGTTCACAAATCCATCCCCCAACCAATAATATTCACCTGGCTTTGTATTTGGCGTGTTTGGTTTAAAAACAGAAGTGTTTTTTCCTGATTTATCCGTTGGATAATAAAATTTAAAATTTTCAGCAATGGGTTCTTTCCCCTTCAAAACAGCAACTACGTTATTAACAAAATTGAAATCTTCCTTCTTTTTTAGTGTTCCATCAGCGCCAATTTCTCCAATAACAGAGTCGCTGAAAATAAATAGGGTTTCTGTGGAATCATTTGCCTGAATATACTCTTTCCCATCCATTGGAATGGCAAAAATTCCATCTCCACCAAACCATCCTTTTTTCCTTTGGAACAGCGAATTCCAGTCTTTTGCGGAGGAAGCAATCTTTTCAGATTTTTCCTGCGCGGATAAAGTGGTTAAAGAAAATATTAATAATATTAAAATGATTCCGTTAACCTGAAAAGTAGGCGTTTTCGAAATTTTCATCCTTTTTATTTTTTAAAATGTATTTAAAATAATCTTTCATTTAAAGATAATCATTAGATTTGATTATATGTTTAAACATACTAAATATTTTTATAAAATGAATCTTCCTCTGCCTACTTTTCACCCCTGGGTTTTTAAGAAATCTGTTCTTTTTTTACTGATTTGGATTGGATGTTCAACAGTCTCTGTCTCGGCTATGTTGAAGCTGCCGCATATTTTCAGGGATCGTATGGTATTGCAAAGAAATGAGGTGATTACAATATGGGGCTGGGCCGATAAAGGGCAGGAAGTTACTGTTAAGTTTAGAAATGTAAATAAAGTCGTCAAAACGGACGAGTCAGGAAAATGGAAATGTGATATTGGGGTTTTTGCAGCTGGCGGACCTTATGAAATGACTATTTCTTCCGATACAACCTGGCGTTTAAATGATATATATATAGGTGAGGTTTGGTTATGTTCGGGTCAATCTAACATGCAATATACGCTGGATATGTTGGGTATTAAGACGAGCAAAGCAGATTTTAATTCACCTTATCCCATTCATTTTTTTAATGTGCAAATTGAAACCGATCTAATTCCCTCGAGAGATATCGCAGGCGGGCTTTGGCAAAATTTAAATGAAAAATCAGCCGGTCAATTATCAGGTACCGCTTATTATTTTGCTAAACATTTACAGTCCAAATTAAATGTTCCCATTGGTATAGTGGTGAGTTGTTTGGGGGCAACCACTATAGAAACGTGGATGAGTGCTGAAGCCCTTTTACCGTTGGATGCTTTCAAATATACTGTTGAACAAACGTTGGCACCAAATAAAACTAAAATTGAATTGCTCAAGGAACTTGCTGAATTTCGGATAGATTGGGATAAAAATTATTATCTGAAGTCTAAAGGAATGAAGGACAAATGGTATCTACCAGAAAACATGCCAAAGGATTGGACGGAGGTTAAATTTCCCCTTTTATGGGAAGATCTGGGGTATAATCACGATGGGGAAGTTTGGTTTCGGCAAAATTTTGACTGCCCTTGTCCTTCTGTCGGGAATCAAGGGGTAATAAGTTTAAATCAAATCGACGATTATGATAGAGTTTGGTTAAACGGTACTTTCATTGGAGAATCCTTTGGTTCCAGAAATTTTAGAAGTTATTTTTTTCCTGATTCCCTGTTGAAGGAAAAAGATAATCTACTAGTTGTCAGGGTGTTTGATGTTGGTGGTAAAGGTGGTGTTTATACCAATGCGTTTTGGGGAAATAAAATATTAAATGGCAAATGGGAAATGAAACTGGGGGATGCCATAGATGTAAATAATTTTCCGATACCCACAGTACCAAATATGAGTGTTTTTTCGCATCCTACCGCCTTGTATAATGCAAATATTGCTCCATTGTCAGCGTATAGATTTAAGGGCGTTATTTGGTATCAGGGAGAATCAAATGCGGATAGAGCTTCAGAATATGGTACCTTATTTCCCTCATTGATAAAGGATTGGAGAAAACTATTTAATAAACCAAATCTGCCCTTTCATTTTGTTCAATTGGCCAATTATGGGCTTATAGATAGTTTGGCTGGTCCGAGTACCTGGGCTGAATTGCGTGCTTCACAATCTGAAGCATTAAATCTGCCATTTACCTCTTTAGCAACAGCTATTGATGTAGGTGATGCCCTGGATATTCATCCGAAAGATAAAGAAACGGTTGGTAAACGATTAGCTGAGAATGCTTTAGTGCAAGATTATGGTTTAAGGAAGAAGGTGGATGCACCTAAATTAGTTAAGTCAGTTTTTTTAGGTAAAGGAGAAGCAGTGCTCTATTTTTCCTCCCGTTTTAAGGCAGTTGCATCAGGAATAAAAATAAATTCTTTTACAGCAGCTGGGGAAGATGGCCAGTTTTTTCCTGCCAATGCTATTCTGTCAGGGAATAAAATATTCTTAAAAAGCGAGAAAATACCACATCTTAAATATGTAAGGTTCGGATGGGCCAATAATCCTGGTAAATGGACCCTTTATGGTAAAAATGGCAGGCCATTATTACCCTTTAGGACAGACCGTTTACCATTATTGACTGCATCAAATAGCTTCAAATTTGATCCTTTCAGTTTTTAAATGAATTATTTTATCAAATTATTTATTTTTTATTTTGAAAAAGGTTTGTAGTTCAAAAATTAAGTGTAATTTTCAGTATGTTTAAACATACATTATGAAATGGCGAATTGACCCGGACCTCACCTTACCCTTACATCAACAAGTGGAAAAGATTATTCGCACTTTGGTAGAAAAACCTGAGTACCAAAGTGGATTAATGTTTCCTAAAGAAGTAGATATTGCCAGTGAATTAGGCATCGCCAGAAATACAGTCCGTACGGCTATCGCCAAGTTAGTACAAGAGGGTATTTTGGTTAGAAAAAAGGGCGTAGGCACCATGGTTGTCAGAAAAAAATTATTGACCCGTTTGGATCATTGGTTTAGTTTTACGAAGGAAATGGAGGAAAAGGGTCGGAAAATTATTAATTATAGGTTGGAAGTTAAATTGGTAAAAGCGCCTCCCGAATTAGCTGAGATTTTCCATATTAAACCTGATACCCGCGTAGTTGAGATTACCAGATTGAGAGGAGACGAGGAAAAACCTTTATTATTGAGTATCTCCTGGTTTCATCCCAGAACAAAAGTTCAAATCGAACAGGATTTTACAAGACCCTTATACAAGGTACTGGAAGAAGAAAATAACGTGTATGTGACCCTTTCAAGGGAAGATATCAGCGCTATTGCAGCAACTAATGATTTAGCGGAAAATTTACAAATAAAACCCGGCGACCCCATTTTAACGAGAAACAGAACGGTTTATAGTTCTGATGGTCAGATTGTTGAGTATAATCAAGTTTTTTATAGGGGCGATGGTATTTCTTATTCGGTTGAAATTGGCCGATAATGGACAAAAATTAATTAAACTATTATGAAATGGAATGTACTTTTATTGCTTCAATGTTTACTTTTCGTTACGTCAAGTAGTTGGGCACAATCTGAAAAAGAACGTCTGATATTTGGTTCAGTTAAGGGTCAGGATAATTCAGAATCTCTCGTGGGTGTCAATATCACCATTAAAGGAACAGGGGTAGGCGTTGTTACAGACGAAAATGGACTGTATGAAATTAAAACAAAGACCGGATCAATTCTGGTTTTTTCCTATATAGGGTATGAGACGATAGAAATGAAAGTTGGAGCTAAAGATGTTATCGATGTGCTCTTACTTCAGGAAGCTTCCTTACTTGATGATATCGTGGTTGTCGCGTATGGACAGGTGAAGAAAAGTGATTTAACAGGTTCAGTATCCTCCATTTCAGGCGAATCAATCAGTAGATTAGCGCCCATATCCGTAGATCAGGCACTACAAGGCAGAGCTGCCGGTGTCCAGGTTACTCAGGTCAGCGGTAGGCCCGGGGGTGAAACGTCTATAAGAATTAGGGGTACAAGTTCTATAAATGCTGGAAATGAACCTCTTTTTGTCATCGACGGTATGTTAATTACCAATGACAATAGTCAGCTAAATGGAGGTGCCGTGGCAGGTTCTCCTTTGAATGGATTAGCTTCTATTAATCCAGCAGATATCGAATCTATTGAAATTTTGAAAGACGCTAGTGCAACGGCTATGTACGGTGCAAGAGGTTCAAATGGCGTAGTAATTATTTCCACAAAAAGAGGTAAGGCGGGTACTTCCCGCATTAGTTTTGATTCCTATCAGGGCATTCAAACGGTAACAAAAAAACTACCAATGTTAAATGGTCAGGAATTTGCCCAATATATGAATGCCTTTAATGCAGATGCTAAATTACCTGTCGATGTTCGTTATTTTATTCCAGAAAGAATTGGACAAGGGACTGATTGGCAGGAAGCTATCTTTAGACAAGCAAGAATGCATAGCTATCAATTAAATGTGTCAGGAGGTAATACAAAAACAAAATTTGCCGTTTCAGGGGGCTATGTTTCTCAAGATGGTATTATTTTAAACTCTGATTTTAAAAATTATACTTTTAGAATAAATATTGATCAAGAAGTTAATTCCTGGATAAAAACAGGAGCAAGTTTGAGTAGTAGTAATATACAGTCTCGTGGTGTATTAACAGGTGCTCAAAGTAGTGGTACAGGGGTCCTCTTGCCCGGTGCGGTAACCACAGCCTTACTTTTCCCTTCTTCTCTCCCTGTCCTGGATTCTACCCGCGCAGGAGGATATACTTATCAGGATGACAGAGGAAGAAATTTGGCAAATCCTGTGGCAGATGCCTTAGAAACAGATAATATTTCAACAAACGCAAGAACCATTGGTAATTTCAATACCACATTTACCCTGGCAAAGGGATTAGAGTTTAAAGTAAATCTTGGTGCGGATATATTTTCAGTAAGTGAAAACAGATTCGTTCCTAATTTCTTGAAAAGGGGTGAAAGTACCAACGGTGCAGCTGTTCTGGCCAGAGTTAATGGTCGATCCTGGCTGGCAGAATATACGATGAATTATAATAAGACCATTGGAAATAATCAACTGAACTTTCTTATTGGAAATACTTATCAGGGCTTTTTTAGCGAAAGGATTTTCCTGTTTACTTTTGATTTTCAAGATAATAGAACAGGGTATCATTCAATAGCAGCAGGCCTGAATCCTCAACCTCCAGGAAATGGAGAATCAACCTGGGGGATGATTTCCTACTTGAGTAGAGTGAACTGGACGCATAAAGATAAGGTGCTTTTTACTTTAACAGGTAGAGTCGATGGTTCTTCTAAATTTGGTATTAATAATAAGTATGGATTCTTTCCCTCCGCTGCTCTCGCTTATAAATTACATAAGGAATCTTTTATTTCTGATTTGGATATATTTTCAACCCTAAAGGTTAGATTAAGTTACGGCATCATAGGTAATCAGGAAATTGCTTCTTTCTCATCATTGGCAACCATTGGTAACTTGGGAGAGGGTGTTTTCGATGGTACGGAATTTTATAAAGGGAAAGAACCTTTACGCTATCCAAATCCTGATTTGAAATGGGAGAGAACTCATCAGGCAGATTTAGGCCTGGATATGGAATTCAAGGATGGTAAGATTTCCGTTGTTTTTGATGTTTATCAGAAAAGAACGCGTGATTTATTACTTTATGCCCCATTGCCTACAACTTCTGGATTTGGATTTTACCTAACAAATATTGGGGGATTAAAAAATACAGGAGTGGAATTGGCATTGACAACCACAAATATAGATTCTAAATTGTTTTGGAGCACAACCTTTAATGTTTCCCATAATAGGAATATAATTACCGCTCTGGCGTCAGAAAGAGACATTCCGATTGGCGGTATCCTGAATGTTCCGACAGGCTGGAGTATTTTGAAAAAAGGAGAGGCCATAGGTACTTTTTATGGGTATAAATCTGCTGGATTGTTTCAGTCTGCGGAGGAAATTAAATCTTCAGCAAAAATAAAAGGTCAAACGCCTGGTTTGGGCGACAGGAAATATGTGGATTTAAATGGAAGAGATGCCAAAGGGGTCTTAACAAATAGTCCGGACGGATTTATTGATGAGGCTGATAGAGTGCCCATCGGTCAGGCAATGCCAGATGTAACTTTCGGGATAATAAATAACTTTAGATTTAAAGGATTTGACTTTTCCTTTTTTATTCAGGGCATGGCGGGTAATGATTTAATCAATGCCAATTTACTTGAAATTGGTTCCTTAAATGGTGAGACAAATGTCTTGAAGGAATATTGGGAAAATAGATGGACGCCCCAAAATACAAATACCATTTATCCTAAAGTTAATCCTTCAGAACGAAATATTTTTAGTGATGCTCAAGTTGAATCTGGTTCATTTATTCGTATTAAAAATATTTCGTTAGGTTATACCATACCAGCTTCATTATTAAAAAAGATTCGTATAAATCAGTTAAGGATTTATGCATCGGCCAATAATATTTACAATTTCACTAAATATAGTGGATTTGACCCTGAATTATTTGCTTTTGGTCAAAGTAGTTTACTCCAGGGGGTAGATTATGGCGGCTATCCCATGTCAAGAACCATTTTTGCTGGCATTCAAATTTCATTCTAATGTTAATGTATAATAAATTAATTCCTACCAGAATTTTACTAATCTTTTCAATCCTGGCCATTTCACTGCCTACTTGTAAGAATTTACTGGTAGAAGATCCGAAAGATCAGGTATTTATTGAGAATTTTTTCAAAACAGAAAATGATGCTATCGCTGCTGTAAATTCCATTTATGCAGTGTTAAACTCAACAAGTTTTGCCCCGACCTTTGGTGGTGCTTTTCATAGTAGTTATTGGGTAATTTCTGGATTGGCATCCGATGAAATGGAAAATAGACTAGCCGGTTCCATTGAATTGGACGAATTGGATCAATTTAGACACAAGCCGGTAAATGGCACCGTTCGGGATTTTTGGATAAATGGGTACAAAGGAATCAGTAATGCTAATTTTGCCATTGCAGGAATTCAAGATATGAAAATGGATGAAAAACTAAAATCCAGGCTGATAGGTGAAGCACGATTCCTCAGAGGTTTACTATATTTTGATTTGGTAAGACTTTTTGGCGATATCCCTTTGATGTTGAGTATAACAGATCCGGTTTATCCTAAAAAAGCGTTAAATACAGCTATTTATGAGCAGATAATCCTGGATTTATCCTTTGCGGAGAAAAATCTGCCCACCTCTTATCCTGCAAATAATGGCAAAGGAAGGGCTACTTCTGGCGCTGCAAAAGGTCTTTTAGCGAAGGTCTTTTTAACCCAAAAAAACTATGCTAAGGCCATCTCCTATTGTAAAGACATCATTTCGTCCGGGCAATATAGTTTATGGGCGGATTTTAAGGACGCTTTTAAAATTCCAAATACCAATGGGAAAGAAGCTTTATTTACCGTAGGATTTGGCACTGGAAATAATAGCATCTCCTTTTGGGAAGTTGGCCAATTTAATGTTCGGCTTCTTCCCAGAGAACTTACTGAATCTGTAGCGAATATCAATGCGCAAGGATGGCAAGTGGCCACTAAATCCTTGTTAAATGCCTATGATCCTCTCGACCGTCGCAGAGAAGTTACCCTATTGACGGAGGTTTCGTCTAAAAATGGGGGTAAAATTACAATCGAACCCCATATTCAAAAATATTGGGACAAAATCACAGAACCGCAAGGTGGAAATACGGAGAATGATTTTCCCTATTTACGCTATGCCGATATTCTATTAATGTATGCCGAGGCCCTTAATGAACAAAATAATGGACCTACCACTGAAGCTTATGATGCAATTAATGCTATAAGAAAAAGAGCCAGGTTTGATGGTACAAAGGAAAGGCCAATTTTGCCTAATCTAAGCGGATTGAATTATACTCAATTTAAGGAAAGGTTGTTAAATGAAAGACGTCTTGAATTTGTTGGCGAAGGTCAAAGATGGTTTGATCTGGTGCGTTTCAATCAATTGGAGTCTGCTGTGAAGGCTGCAAAATCTAAGGCTATACCTATGGCATTTCATAAATTGTTCCCCATTCCGCAGGAAGAAGTTGATTTGAATAACAATTTATTACCCCAGAATCCTGGTTATTAATATCCAATTATGGCTTTTGTAGGTATAGATGTGGGTGGTACCAGAATTAAATTGGGCTTGGTAAAACAAAAAAAAATGGTTAGTTCCTCCGTTTTTGAGGTGAAGAATAATCATTCGTTAGAAGCCAATTTGCCTCTGATAATAGAGGAAATTAAAGCGCTAAGTTTTGCTTTTGATGCATCGGAGCCTATTGAAGGGATCGGTATGGCTCTTCCTTGTCTGATAGATCATAAAAAGAATAAAATTCTCTCTGATTATGTAAAATATCCGGACGCAAAAAATATTGATCTTGAAGCTTGGTTTTATCAATTTTATAAGGTTCCGTTTATTATTGAAAATGATGCCAGAGCAGCATTAGTTGGAGAAATAGAGGGTATTGATCAGGGAACAAAGGATGCGGTTTTGGTAACCTTTGGCACCGGCATTGGGACGGCGGTTCTTTCAAATGGTACCATGCTTAGAGGGTTCAATCAGTTCGCTGGTAATCTTGGCGGTCATCAAACTATTGATGTTTTTGGTGATAAATGCAATTGCGGTGACATCGGTTGTGCTGAATCATTGGCATCTGGCTGGGCCTTGCATTCCATTTTAGAGAGCGAAAAATCGTATGAAATGAGTAGCCTTTCCAAGGTCAAAAATCCTCAGATACAGGATTTATTCAAAGCAGCTGCCGAAGGTGATACATTGGCAAAGTCCATTTACAACAGATATTTAAAAGCCTGGTCATACACACTGAAAAATCTGGTCTATGCTTATGATCCCGAATATTTAATATTGGGAGGAGGGGTTATGACAGATGGCGAAAATTTAAGAGAGTATTTTCAGACTTTTATAGACAAAGCCAACTGGTTAAGTCATTTTACGGTAAAAGTGGTTTTAGCTCAAAACCCCGATTGGGCAGGTGTCATAGGCGCTGCCATTTTAGCACAAGAAAAAGAAATAGCACATTGAGGCAGGAATACGATAAATATCCAGCGGTTAATATCCCTGGGAATTGGAATTTACCACAGGGTTGGGCTGCTATAAAACAAGCGTTTTCTGGTGGTGAAGCGCCATTGGAAAATGTTAAAAAGATGATGGTAGTTGAAACCTATCAGGGAGCTCCAATCATTGAATTAGCTAAGCATTTTCAAGAAATATTTAATGCTGATAAGGTTGTTTTAACAACTGATCTCTTTTTAGATACTAAAGAGATTATAGATCTTACTTTTCCCGATGTAACAGATGACAGGATTTTCGGTAAAATGACGCATTTGAACATGATGGATTTTTTTGATAAGTCAAAAATAGACCAGTTTGAAAGGGCCATTGAAAATGAAGATGCTGGTGTATATCTTTTAATAGGTCCTGGTGCAAGTAAGTTATATACTAATCCTTATTTGTTTATATATTATGATTTATGTAGATGGGAGTTGCAGCTTAGAATGCGAAAACATCTTGTTGGAAATTTAGGCTTATCTAATCATGAGGATTCATTTTCCGAAAAATACAAGCGAGCCTATTTCGTCGATTGGCGCGTCTGTGATGATGTGAAGAGAGAAACGTATGATAAATGGGATTTTTATATAGACGGAAACGAGCTGGGGAATCCCAAAATGTTGAAAGCCGACGAGTATAAAAATGCGCTGGCCATTACCGTTAGTCAACCATTTAGGGTTGTTCCATTTTTCGATCCCGGACCTTGGGGAGGACAGTGGATTATGGAAAAATTCAATATGGATAGAAAGGCTCCAAATTATGCATGGGGTTTTGATTGTGTTCCTGAGGAGAATAGTCTTTTCCTTCAATTTGGAAAAGTGAGAATTGAAACGCCAGCTATAAATCTGGTGTTTTTTGAAACGATATCTTTGTTAGGTGAAAATGTCGCCGATCAATTTGGGGCAGAATTTCCTATAAGATTTGACTTATTGGATACCGTTAAAGGTGGAAATTTAAGTTTACAAGTTCACCCCTTGAAATCATATATCAAGGAAAAATTTGGGATGACCTACACACAGGACGAGAGTTATTACATACTCGATGCTGAACCTGACGCTAAAGTATATTTAGGATTTAAGGAAAATATAGAACCAGAAAAGTTTATTGAAGAACTTAATTTGGTTCAAACCAATAACAGCTCTTCTTTTCCTGCGGAAGATTATGTTGCCACTTTTCCTGCAAAAAAACATGACCATTTTTTAATTCCAGCTGGAACCATTCATTGTTCAGGAACAGGAAATCTGGTGCTGGAAATAAGTGCCACCCCCTATATTTTTACTTTTAAATTATGGGATTGGGCAAGATTGGGATTGGACGGCCTGCCAAGACCCATTAATATCAAGCATGGAATTCCCAATTTAATTTGGGATAGAAAAGAAACCTGGGTAGCAAATAACTTGGTAAATCAATTTGAACATCTTGAAGAAGGGGATGGATGGAGAGAAGAAAAGACAGGTTTACATGAAAGCCAGTTTATTGAAACAAGAAGGCATTGGTTTCAAAAAAGGGTTCATCATCATACCAATGGTACGGTTCATGTACTTAATCTGGTAGAAGGAGACGAAGCGGTTGTGGAGAGTCCAGACCTGGATTTCGAACCAATACATATACATTTTGCGGAGACTTTTATTGTTCCTGCTAAAATTGGCGCATTTACCGTTAGGCCACTAAATGAAAACAAATCGCATGGCACCATTAAAGCATACGTTCGTTCCTAAATAACTTAAAACCTGGAATTATGACTGATTCAACAAATGAAAAAATTAATCTTAAAGTAGTTTATCTGCTAACTTCAGTAGCTGCTCTGGGTGGCTTATTATTTGGCTATGACACTGCTGTCATTTCTGGGGTAATAGGACTTTTAGAAACAAAGTTCGAGTTAACGGCATCAATGAAAGGGTGGGCCGCTTCTTCTGCAATCGTTGGCTGTATTTTTGGCGCCATGTTTGCAGGTGGTGCAAGTGATAAATGGGGGCGGAAAAAAGTATTGATGGTTACGGCCATTCTATTTGGCATTTCTGGTATTGCTTCTGCCTTACCTAATAATCTTACGGAATTTACCATTGCCAGATTCATTGGAGGATTAGGTATTGGTGCTGCCAGCATGTTATCCCCTCTGTATATTACGGAATTAGCACCGGCGTCTATTAGAGGGCGCTTGGTTTCACTTTACCAATTAGCCATTGTTCTGGGCATTTTATTGATATTTTTTGTAAATCTTCTGATTCAGGGAATGGGTGATGAAGCCTGGAATGTTGAAATAGGCTGGCGTTATATGTTAGGTTCAGGGGTAATTCCTGCGATCCTTTTTTGGGTAGCTATTTTCTTTGTACCTGAAAGTCCCCGTTGGTTGATGAAAGAAGGAAGAGAAGACGAAGCATTAGATATTCTTCAAAAAATAAATGGCCATCACAGTGGCCTGGAGATACAAAGAGAGATTAGAGAAACATTGGGCGAAGAAAATGGAACCCTGAGAGAATTATTTAGTGGAACTTTTCGCCCTGCTATTTTTATAGGTATGATTCTGGCTATTTTTTCTCAGGTTCAAGGCATAAATGCCATTATGTATTATGCTCCGGATATTTTTAAACAAGTAGGTTCTGGAAATGAAAGTGCTTTCCAACAAACGGTTATTGTTGGTATCATCAATGTAGCTTTCACTTGGGTGGCCATTTATTTTGTGGATAAATGGGGAAGGAAATCACTGTTACTTTGGGGTGGTGCCGGAATGGCCATCAGTCTGTTTATGGTAGGTGCAGCCTTTCAATTTAATTGGTCCGGACTTATTATTTTGATATTTATTCTTGCTTATGTGGCTTGTTTCGCTGCTTCTTACGGGCCGGTAACCTGGGTGGTCATCGCTGAAATTTTTCCAATTAAATTAAGAGGGCTGGCCATGTCAGTTTCTACTTTAATTCTATGGGTGGCTGTTTATTTTGTAACTCAGTTCTTCCCCATTTTACTTGAGCTAATGGGCCCTGCTTATACATTTTGGTTTTTCTTTCTAATGTCTTCAATGGCCTTTTTTTATGTGTTGAAAATGGTTCCGGAAACTAAAAATAAAACGCTCGAGGAAATTGAACATTCCTGGTCTAAATAATTCATCGGATTTTATGAAAAATATATACCTTATCCTATTACTTCTCTCTCTCTTTCAATGGGACGGTTTAAATGCCCAGAAAAAAGAGCCGGTGGATTATGTGGATCCCCTAATGGGCACTCATGATAGTCGATGGATGCAATTTCCAGGGCCTACCATGCCTTTTGGCATGGTTAAATTAAGCCCTGATAATGAGCGTTCCGGTTGGAAAGCCGGATATGAGTATGATGTGCCTAATATTGCTGGTTTTAGTCATATTCATGAGTGGACGATGGACGGTCTCCTGGTGATGCCTACCGTAGGTAAATTGATGATTGAACCAGGGACAGAAAAAAATCCCGACTTAGGTTACCGCTCCAGAATTGATAAAAAAACTGAACTTGCTCAGGCTGGGTATTATAAAGTTAATCTCACAGATTACGCCATTGAGGCTGAGTTAACGACCACAACTCGTGCTGGCTTCCAACGATATACATTTAATAGAGTAGATTCCGCCAGAATTTTGATCGATCTTCAAATTGATTCTGAGTATGGTACGGAAATTAAAATGGCTGAAATAACCAAGGTTTCAAATACAGAAATCGAAGGCTATTCTTATCAACAAGCATTAAGAGGTGCTGGCTACAATGAATATATTGTCCATTTTGTTATTCAATTTGACAAACCTTTTAATTCCTTTAATGGATGGACTAGAGATGGTGTTCAAAGAAACGTAAATAAAATTTTCTCTGGGTGGGATCATACGGATATTGGTGCGTTCGTTCAATTTAATCTTAAAAAGGGAGATCAGGTGTTAGTTCGTTCCAGCTATTCTTTGGTTAGTATTGAACAGGCAAGGCTCAATTTGACATCAGAAATAACCGATTTGTTTGGTTGGAACTTTGATGCGGTCAGGTTAAATGCAAGAAAAACATGGAATGACCTTTTAAGTAAAATAGAAGTTGAAACCTCGAATGAAATAGATAAAAGGAAATTTTATACAAATCTTTATCGATGCTATGCAGGTAGAACCATTTTGAGTGACGTAAATGGCAAATATGTGGACATGTTTGAAAAGGAGCAGCAGTTAAAAGACCCAGGTTCACCTATGTTAAGTGGAGATGCTTTTTGGAATACTTTCTGGAATCTAAACCAACTTTGGACGCTTGTTACACCTGATATAGCTAATCAATGGGTTCGTTCTGAACTTGAAATGTACGATAAAGGAGGCTGGCTCTCAAATGGTCCGGTAGGCCTGGAATATTCAGGAATTATGGTGGCTTCCCATGAAATTC
>BJGN01000062.1 GCA_014190515.1 Bacteroidota bacterium | reverse complement strand
TTTTAAGGAAGCCACCTCGGCAGGTTTGTACAAGGTCACCTCTGATTTTTTAGCATCCTTTTTATTTTCACGATCATAGTATATCAAACTGTTTTCAATGTTTCCTTCCCTTAATTTCAATCGCCCGGAGGGAACCTTAAAATAAGTATCCAGTTGTGCATCGACACCGATAAACTGTATGTTGGGTTGTTGAAGAAGCAGTTGTCTAACTTTTGATGGATTCGAACAACGTGCCTTAATTTCAATCAATTTCATTTTCTTACAAATTAGGGGTTGAAAATAGCTAAATAAAGAAAAGGGATAAAAATTCTTTTCCATTTTAAATAATAAAATTTGTAGTTTAGTACATCAAACCTATTAAGAACCTTAAAATCTGGATATGAATCGTTTTGGTAGATTTAGTTTATTTGTATTCCTGCCTCTAATTTTATTGGCCGCCAGTTCTTACAGCGTATTTAAATACGTTAATACTTCTGATGACCCGGAAGTGGTCAATATTAAAGTGCCCGAAGGATTTGCAGCAGAACACCTGTATCGGCCTTCCGATAATAAAAGAGGTTCGTGGGTGTCCATGTGTTTCGATGATAAAGGGAGATTAATTGCCTCTGACCAATATGGCGGTATGTATCGTTTGACTATCCCTCGGATTGGTGAAAAGCTGGATACCCATAAAATTGAAAAGATTAAGATTCAAAATGACACCCTGAATTTTGGTGCTGCCCATGGTTTATTATATGCTTTTAATAGCTTATATGTTATGGTGAATAATCGCCCAAGTAAAAATCTGCCTAAAACAAGCGGTTTTTACAGATTGCAGGATACCGACGGAGATGACCAATTTGATAAGTTGACCTTGCTTAAAACCTTAGTAGGTGAAGGGGAACACGGACCACATAGCATCAAGTTATCACCTGATAAAAAATCGTTATATGTAATTTGTGGTAATTATACAGATCTTCCTGAAATGGATAGTTACAGGATTCCCAAGACATGGAAATATGATAATTTATTTCCTGAAATCAAGGATCCAAGGGGTCATGCAAATGATAGAAAGGAACCTGGTGGTTGGGTTGCCAACGTAGATCCGGAAGGGAAAAAATGGGAATTAATCTCAGCAGGATATAGAAATCCATTCGATTTAGCTTTCAATGACGTGGGAGATCTTTTTGTATATGATGCAGACATGGAATGGGATTTTGGTCTTCCTTGGTATCGCCCCACCCGTATCTGTCATGCGACAAGTGGTTCTGAATTTGGTTGGAGAACGGGAAATGGTAAATGGAGTCCTGCTTTTCCCGATAATCTTCCGCCGGTTATTAATATCGGGCAAGGGTCACCGACCAATTTAATGTATCTTAAGGAGGCTAAATTTCCTACAAAATATAAGCAAACCTTGTTGGCATTCGATTGGAGTTTTGGTATCGTCCATGCCATTCATCTTAAGCCAAAAGGTGCAAGTTACACGGCCGTGCAGGAGGAATTCTTATCTGCTGCTCCGCTTCCTCTTACCGATGGAGCCATTGGTCCTGATGGTTCCCTTTACTTTTTAACAGGTGGCCGACGTTTGGAATCCAGCTTATATCGGGTATATTATAAAGGAAATGAATCTACGTCCGATGGGGAAATGACCCAAATTACGGAGGAAAATAAATTGCGCAGACAATTGGAAGGCTTTCACGGAGCACCAAACGCAGCGGCAGTTGCAACGGTTTGGCCTCATCTGAATCATGCAGACAGACATATCAGATATGCTGCCAGGATGGCATTGGAACACCAGCCGTTAAGTGCCTGGAAAGAGAAAGCACTCAATGAAAAAAATGCGGTGGCTTTGACGAATGCTATGATTGGGCTCATCAGATCTACAACAAAAAAAGATAAAGCATTGATTATTGATGCTTTGTTTAATATTAATTATGCTTCTCTTTCAGCTTCACAACAATTAGATGTGTTGAGGGCTTATGAGTTAGCTTTTGCCAGATTTGGTATGCCTGGAGCTGCACAGAAAAAGAAATTAATTGCTTTATTTGACGCGCAGTACCCTGCAACTACAAATGACTTTAATAAGGCACTCAGCAAATTACTCGTTTTCCTGGAAGCCCCTTCTGTTTTGCCTAAAACATTGGTTTTAATGGATAAAAAGGAGCAGAATAATCCTAACGATGATCTGGCCATGAGTTCTGAGGATCTTATACTTAGAAATCCTCAATATGGATTGGATATCGCCAAAATGTTGGAAAAAATGCCTGAACCTCAACAGACTTACCTCGCCATTATGATTTCAAAAGCAGAAAAGGGCTGGAATCCTGAAATGAGGGAGAAATACTTTGCATGGTATCGCAAGGCTTTTTCTTATCGCGGTGGAAACAGTTATATCGGTTTTATTGATAAGGCAAGAAATTTTGCTTTGGAAAATGTGAGTAAAGGAAAACGCAAATTTTACGATGAACTATCAGGCGGTGATTTATTAACTGATTCCGGCAATGATCTGGAGAGATCGGATTATCCAAAAGGACCGGGTAAGAATTATCAGTTAAAGGATATGGATACTCTGTTTGCCGCAGAATTGAAAAATCGTTCTTTCAAAACAGGTAAATCCATGTATATCGCTACTACCTGTATCAGATGTCATGCGATTAAAGGTGATGGCGGGAATGTAGGTCCTGACCTTACTCAGATTGGTACCAGGTTTAGTACCAAAGATATCATGGAAGCTATTCTCCTGCCAAGCAAAACCATCTCAGATCAATATGCGACTACTGAGTTTCAACTTAAAAATGGTAAGAGCATGGTTGGTAAAATTACCAATCAAGATGAAGAGAATTATTACATAGCTCAAAATCCTTATGTTGCTGATATATTGGTTAAAGTGCCAAAGAAAAACGTGTTGTCTAAAAACTATTCTGCTGTATCTTCCATGCTTCCTGGATTGGTAAATTCTCTGAATGCAGAGGAATTAAGAGATTTAGTAGCTTATTTAACTTCTGGCGGCGATGAAAATCATCCCGTTTTTAAATCAAAATAAGGAGTATTAGTAAGTCTTTAGTAAGAAATAGAAATAAAAAAAGCACTTAGGAATCAGTTCCTAAGTGCTTTTTTTTAAATTAAAGTGGTAAAATATTAATAGCCAGCATTTTGTTTAAGGTAATCCTTAAGATTTGATGCCCCATCAATAGCTGTTTGAGGAATGGGGAAAATACGTTTATTTTTATCGGTATTCGTTTTTTCTGTCCAGATACCTTCATATTTTCCAAAACGAATCATATCGGTACGACGAAGCATTTCCCAATAAAATTCAAAACCACGCTCGCGGAAAAGTAAATCGAGATTCATACTGGTTAAAGCTGGAGGCGCTTTTCTGGCTGTACGGGAAGCACGAACAAAATTCACATCAGCAAGCGCACCTGCGGCATCATTACTTTTTCTCAATTTGGCCTCAGCACGCATCAGATAAATATCGGCTAATCGTAAAATGACAATATCTGCCTGACCTTTATTTCTGCCAGAATCAGAAATTCTGCTGAATTGGTATTTTTCAACCCGATATCCACTTGGATAATCACTTCCCTGAGGTGTGAAATCAACTCTTTCTGTATGATTTACAGGTAGATTAAATTTATTCCGGGTAGCATGTACCAAAGGCCCTATTAAAAATTTTCCACCGGCACATTTTATAAATCCACTGGCATTCTTAACTAATCCATATTGCTGACCTCTTTGTATTCCTCTGTTTATTTCATAAGTTGCGCCATCTACACAGGTATCAGCAGGATTGGAATATCTACCGACATTTTGTTTATGAAAACGGGGATCTACACTTGGGTCTTCCGGTGCGTAGGCTTTTGCCCAGGTCTGATAAAAATCAGAGGTTATGGCGGGGCCATCTGTACCATTGGCATTTGGAAAGGCAGCTAAAGGAAACATATCACCTGATAAGGAAAAATAGGCCATTCTGTTATGACCATTTAAATCGCCTCTTTGATCAACCGCAAAAATAAGTTCCTTATTAGTATTATTGTTGTCATCAAAAATAGAAAAATATTCGGACGCCAGGGCATATTGACCTGATGAAATAATCTTGTCACAGTATTTAATCACATTATCCATATCGGAAGCAGTGAAATTAAATGAAGAGGCATATATATCTCTATAAACGGCAGCATTTAGATAAAGGCGTGCCAATAATCCCCAAACTGCTCCTTTGGTAAGTCTTCCCGGGCCAGCCGTGGTACCTAAAAGAGGTTCAACATCCAATAATTCCTTTTCAATGAATTTTACGGCAGCATCTCCCCTTAAAATTTGGGAACCTGCATCAGGATTATCTTTTACAAATACCAATCCGAAAAGATCTAAGGTCATCATAGAAAAATAAGCTCTCATGCCTCTCGCTTCTGCTAAATATTCCTTGGCTATTGGATCGGTATTTAATGGTAAAGATTGTAACGCGGTTACCGTTCTGGAAACAGATTGCAGTAATGGATTCCATGTGTTTCTAACATTGGCATTGTTTGGATCATACGTTTGCCTGTGCAAAGCAAGATAAATACCGTTATCACCCCAATCGGTACCTCCACGATAAGGTAAAATAGCCTCATCGGTGGTTATTTCCTGTAAGGCAAAATAAGTGGTGTGTTGAAAAATGGTAGGAAGTAGGGCATAAACAGGTGCAATAAGACCATCTGCTGCCTGCCGTGGTGTTAGATTTCCTGCGGAGGTTTCATCTAAAATGATTTCTTCTAAATTGGTGCAACTGCTAATAAGCATTACAAACAAAAAGGAGAAAATATATAGGTTTGTCTTTTTCATATTTATTAATTTACTTGACTTAAAAGGATAGGTTTAAACCAAAAAGAATAGATTTCGCTCTTGGGTAACTTAAATAATCAATACCATAAGATGAAATACCGTTGATGGTTCTATCTGTATTCACTTCAGGGTCATAACCATCATATTTTGTCCAAACCATGAGGTTTTGACCAGTCACATACACTCTAAACTGACTAATCCACTTGTCAATGCCTAGTTTTGAAGTGTTTAAATCATAAGCTAAAGAAAGGTTATTCAGTCGGAAAAATGAACCATCTTTTAGATATCTGGTAGAAATTGGGGCGGCATTTGTAGTAGCTTCCTCCGGATAAAGAATAGCCTCAGGAGTAACATTAATCCCTTTAGATAGTCTTAATTTATAGAAATTGGCATTTGCTGTATTGTCATACACCTTATTTCCTGATATTCCATTGAAATTGATGGAAAGGGATAGTCCCTTATAGCCTAAATCTCCATTAAAGTTATACATGGAGCTGGGAAGTGCCGTACCTGCCGCAATCCTGTCCGCATCAGTAACAATGCCATCATTATTAACATCGCGGAATTTACTCTGTCCTTTTTCATCAAAACCTATGTGGTCCTTGAGGAAGAAAGTGCCAATAGGCTGTCCATTGATATAACCATTAATAGTTGCTGAAGTCAGACCAGGTCCTGAAGCAGAGCCAGATGGAATGACAGAATAAGGAGAATTTTCAACTACATTGTCAATCAAAGTAAGATTGGCACCTAATGAATAGCTCCAGCCATTATCAGATCTCTTTTGATAATTTAGTTCAAATTCTAACCCTTTATTCGTAATAGTCATATCCTCCACATTTGTCCAAAAAGTGGTGGCAGGTTGAACAGGATCGGCAGGGATAACTTCCAACAGGATGTTATTGGATACTTTGTTAAAATAATCAACCGTACCTGATAAAGCGCCATTAAATAAAGAAAAATCTACCCCCAGGTCAATTTGAGTGGAAACTTCCCACTGAATATCAGGGTTTGCCAGTCTGGCAAAGGAAATACCCACAGGGTATGCACCTGTAGGAGATAATGGGTAACTGGTAGTTCCAGACACAGTATTTGTATATAAAGGTTGTGTTATCTTTGAAGGAATCTCCTGATTTCCAGTTTGTCCCCAACCTGCTCTTATTTTTAGGTCACTGAATAAAGAATTCTTTAGGAAAGATTCTTCGGATAGTCTCCAACCTGCTGAAAATGAAGGAAATATACCGTATTTGTTGTTCGCACCAAACTTGGATGACCCGTCAGCTCTTACCGTTGCAGTTAACAAATATTTGTCCTTAAACTGAAAATTAGCACGGGAGAAGAAAGATTGCAATTCGTTGATTAAGGCATACCCACCAGGCTTATTATTCGCAATAGTTAAATCCTGACCCAATCCAGGGTTGTATATAGGTTCCAAATCAGATATAGGGAATTTATTAATACTTGAATTCCGTCCATGTAAAAATATTCTCTGATAAGAATGTCCAGCCAGCAAATTAAGGTTAACTTGCTTGTTAACAAATTTGTAAGTAAGATAATTTTCAATTAATTGATTATCATTTTCACCAATCTCAGTGTCTAATCTTCCTTCCTGTCTTGGCGTAGCGGAAGCAAGAGATTGTATGTCACGAACAAAAGTTGAGTGATCCACACCAAGATTAAGTTTATAATCCAGGCCTTTGAATAAGGTAAGGGAAGGAGAAATATTACCCATTACCCTGTTGGTTGTAGTGATATCCTTCTCCAGATTAAAATAAGATAGAGGATTTACAAAAGTTCCCTGAAATACATTAATACCTCCAGTACTATTATATGCAGCATACGTAGGATTCATAGATAAGGCAGTGCCTAATAAGGTGCCAATAGGTGGTCTGTTTGCTTTTACCTGACTGGCATTCAAATTCATTTCGATATTTAAACGGCCATTTAAGGATTTCTGGTTAATTTTTACTCTGCCTACATATTGATCTAAATCACTTTTTTGGAGGATTCCCTCTTGATTTTGTACGCCAACAGATCCGAAAAAACTGGTATTTCCACTTCCTCCACTAAATGAAAGGTTATGATTTTGGGTTTTTGCCGTTCTCATAATCACTTCCTGCCAGTCTGTATTACCACCCAAATCTTCTAACGTTCCACCAATAGCCTTAACCTGCGTCCTATATTCATCTGCGGAAAATACATCCAGTTTTCTGGCTAAATTAGAAATACCTAAGCTTCCTGAATAAGTTACACTCGAGAAGCCTGCTTTCCCCTTTTTAGTAGTAATAAGGATTACCCCATTGGCACCTCTCGCTCCATAAATAGCGGTGGCAGAAGCATCTTTTAACACGTCAATAGATTCAATATCATTGGGGTTTAAAAAGGTGAGCGGATTTGTTGCACCACCTGTGCCTGAATTATCTAAGGCAAAACCATCAACAACAAATAAAGGGGTACTACCTGTTCTGACCCCACCAGGTCCACGGACGGTAATATTTTGTCTTGCACCTGGTTCCCCACTGGTGCCAACAACATTTACCCCAGCTACTTTTCCTTGAAGTAATTGCTCTGGTGAATTAATAATCCCCTTATTAAAATCATCAGATTTAATTGATTTTGCAGCACCAGTAATATCTTTTGTTGAGGTGGTTCCGTATCCGATGACCACAACCTGAGACAGTTCCTGACCATCCAATTCGAGGTTGACCGTTATATTAGTTTGGTTACCAACCGTAATTTCCATTGTTTTATACCCTACATAGGAAAACACCAGAACAGTTGTTGCATCAGTTACATCGATACTAAATTTTCCATCAAGGTCCGTAACGGTTCCACTACTTGTTCCTTTTGCGGAGACACTACATCCAATAAGCGGTTCACCTGAAGTCGCATCTTTGACTAATCCATTGACTTGTAGTACATTTGTTGCAAAAGCACTGACATTCAAGGATAAAGAAAGGACCATAAGTATGATCCCTTTTTGACCAAATGTCCATAATTTTTTCATTTGAAATGGTTTAATTTTAAAAATAATTGCAAAGCAAACTAATTTAAGTATAATAATGTATTTTTCCAATAATTAAGGAATCGTTATTTATATTAGCGAACATATCCTTATTGTTAAATTCATTTATTTTAAAATGCAAACACTAAAAGCCATTTATGTTAATCTTTCCACGAGAGATTTGAACAAAACCCGGGTTTTTTGGACAAATCTGGGTTTTTCCTTTAACGAACAGTTTAGTAATGAGCAGGCTTTATGTCTGGAATTTAAAAAGGATATGATTTACGCTATGCTTATTTCCCATGAATTGTTTAAAACATTTACAAATAAGCCTATAAGCGATAATACCACTACTCAGGTGTTGATTGCTATTGAAGTCGATACGAAAGAAAAAGTGGATCAACTGGTTTCACTTGCTTTTGAAAATGGAGCTACCCGTTATAGAGATTCTGCTGATCATGGTTGGATGTATTACGATAGTTTTGCAGATCCCGATGGTCATCAATGGGAAGTCCTTTTTTCGGATATGACTTTATTAGGATAAAAAAAAGAGGCTATCTTTTTTAGACAGCCTCTTAGAAAAGATTATGCTATTATTAGACAAAGGCTAATTATTTGCTCATTTTTAGTACTTTAAATACATCCCATTTATGATCACGGGAAACTTGTAGATAATAAACTCCAACAGGTAGATCTGAAACAGACATTTCATAATATCCGGCACCACTTTGGGTTTGCATGGTTCTTAAAACTCTTCCATATTGGTCAGTTAATCGAAGTGTTTGCCCTTCAATGCTCTCTAATTGTATATTTAACAAGTCATTTACTGGATTAGGATAAATATTTACCCCTTCTTTGGCCTTGACAGGCGATTGAATGTAATTTTCAACCACAGCAACAAGAGGAGTTTCATTCACATCTTCTCCATTTTCTCCAGGACATGGACTTATGATGAATACATTGGACTGTAGATTAGTTAATCTTGAATTCCTTTTAATGACGTCAGATAATTTAGTGTTCGACACTTAGTTTCTGATAGTTTCGGGAAGATTTGGATCTTATTTATAAAAATAAAAATCACCATCTCTTAATTTTTCAAACTGTGCTTTTAACAAAGCATGCATAGTCTTTCCTACTGATTTGCCTGGGAGTAAATCTTCTGCCAGTAAGCCAATCCATAAATCAATATTATCAATAGTTCCATACTGTGTTTGTAGGGCAGCTGCCAAAGTAGTGTTTTTGGTTATATCAGCAAAGGTTCTGGCAGGGGTTCCTGTATAAAATTTACGGATATCATTGTAATCAGGTAATCCGTGATCTCTACCTCTTTGAATATTTAGTGCAGCTAAGTCAATACCAAAACGAACTGGTGCGGTAGGACTACCAAATAAGAAATTCCGGAGTATGCTATTTATTTTAGTATCAGTCTCATATTGCTTATGCGTTGCAAATCCTTTTAAAAACGATTCTAATCCAAATTCATCAAATAAACCAGTGTTGAAAAAGGCATCTAACAATTCAACGCCACCACCGCCAACAACGGCACAATTATTATCGCGCATGGCAAGTAAATCTGCCACTTGGGTATGACCGATTCTATATCCTGCAGTAGCGAAGGAATTTAATATATCAGGTTGAACAGCGCCATTGTACCTTGAATAATTATTAAGGGTAATACCCATAGCTGGAAGGAATTCCTGATAGGTTATGGCTTGTATTAAAGCGCCAACTTCTTTTCTTGCTTTCTGATATATCTCTTCGTCATTGGTCAAACCTTGTGTTCTCAATCTATCACAAATGCGGTTATGTTCTCTTACAAAAATTAAGTGTAAGCCACTAATTCCTGGATGTTCGGCGCCTCTAACGTCTCCTGTAACAAAGGTTTTAATGGTATGATTTCCATCATTTGCCATACTCGGAGCCGTGGCATCCAAAGCACCTGTTGATTCTCCATTTACCGTATTCCAGGGAAGATTATTACCCGCAGATGTTTTTAACTTTCCATTGACTTTGGTTCTCAACCAGGATGCCCGGATACTATCAGATCCATAAACTACTGATCCATCAATCCAGGCAGTATTCAGATTCATTTGCTGACGTTGCGTATTGATGCCGCTACCAGGGAAAATGGTGCTTCTCGTAAAAGAGATGGGAACCGTGAAAAGTGGCTCATTGGCTGGTAAAGTAATGGGCGCTGATTCTGTAGTGCTACTTGGGGTTAATACTATGTCATGATCAAGAAATTGTCCCCATACATAAACATAAGTACTTAAGTTCTTGGCACTAAAGGTAGTAACTGGTTCATCGCATATTGCATTTGAAATTTGTCTGGCAGAGGGACGGCTGGTTCCTCCCATAGCATTTTTAGTGTCAGTAGCGCCATATTCAGCCGGTATTTCTCTGGTCAAAGCGATATTGGTTGCACCCCATTCTGCCTTTGTTTTTGCTATATTGTTATTGGTTCCGTCAATAGTCCGATATATTGGTTGGGTACTCACAGGCCTGGGAGCACTTCTTCTGTTGGCGTCAAATCGTCCTGGCATACCATCTGATGATTGTGTTTGTGCAAAAGCGGAAATTGAAATGCTTAGGAATAAAAGGATGGCCGTATTCCTAAAAATAAAGTTAGATTTCATGGGTGTTTTTTATGATGGTTAATAAAGCGAACAACCCATTAAGCAGACTAATATCCTTTTGTACTCATTCCATTTTATTATTTTCCCCTAACTTTTTGATTTGGATTTCTTCCCCAGTTCGTTAGATTAATATCCAGGTCGTCATGTGCTGCAATCATTTCCTGTCGGCAAATATTTCTCATGTTAAATATAGTTGACTGATAGTCAGATTTTTCTGAAAGATTGACTGTTTCCATGGGATCTTTTTTCAAATCAAATAACTGCGTTGTTTCCTTTCCCGCTACATTATAAACGATTAACTTCATACCATCTGCCGTTTTCACACTTCGGCTCCAATGTCCATAAACGTTATATATATTTTCCCGAACTTTTACCTTTTGATCTTTAATAATAGGCATTAAAGATTTTGCTTCTACCGTTTTAGGGGCGGGTATTTTTAAATATTCATAGATGGTTGGGGCTATATCACTTAAATAAACAAAACCATCTGCTTTTTTATTTTTTGGGATACCTGGCCCTGAAAATATCATGGGTACACGAATGCTATGTTCGTATAAATTTTGTTTTCCCAGTAATCCATGCTGACCCACTGCCAAACCATTATCACCTGCAAATACTATCAGCGTATTTTCCATTAATCCCTCCTTTTCAAGGGTTTCCAGTATTCTTCCTACCTGTGCATCCATTTCTGAAATCATGCCATAATAAAGGGCTATTTCTTTTTTGATTGCTTCCGGAGTTCTCGGCGTTGGTAGTAATTGTTCATCGCGAACATTCAAATCGCCATTATCAAAAGGATGTTTCGGCAGGAAATTTTTAGGCAAAGGAATTTTTGCCGGATTATATAAGCGGTCATAAGGTGGGGGTGGTGTCCTCGGGTCATGCGGCGAGGTCAATGCAATGTAGCACATAAAAGGCCCGAACTTTGCCTTGTCACTTCGAAGAAATTCAATAGCATTATTGGTGTATAAAGTGCTGCTATAAATATCACTTTTTCGTTTGGTTGACTCTGGAAAAATGCCCATGGGATCAAATGCCTGAACCACAGGGTTAAATTGTCCACCGTCTTTTTCAAAATGCATGCCACCAAAATAGAGGTCTCCGCCGTCACTGAACATTCTGTGATGGGAGGCCTTATCACTATGCCATTTTCCAGTGTGATAGGTTTCATATCCATTTTCGCGAAGTGTCTCAGGCAGACTGATTAAACTGTCTGGTATCACACTTCCATCTGTTGGCAGGCGATTAACATATCTACCTGTCATTAACATGGCCCGACTTGGTACACATATCGCTCCCTGATGTCCGCCCATCACATGGGCCTGGGTAAATAGGAGCCCCGATGCTGCCAGTTTATCCAGATTGGGCGTGGAAATTATTTTATTTCCCATGGCGCCTAATGCCTGATAAGTATGATCGTCTGAATAGATGATGAGCACATTTTTATTTAACGCATGACCGCTTATTTGTCCCTGAACCGAAGGACTAAAAAAGAAGGCAATGAAAATTTGTAATAAAAAGGTTGATTTTCGTGAAAATTTCATAAACAATCGGTTGATTTTTTTAAATTTAGTTGTTTATGGGCATTATTTCTACAATTTATTAATATTTTTAGTAAGTTCTTTTTCTCTTTAATAATACACCGATGAATCATTTTTCCTGGGTTATTTCCTTTTTTCTAAGCATAAATGTTTTAATTGCTCAATCTACGAATGCCCATTTAATACCCAAAAAAGGTTTAGTTTTAGAAAACCAGGGTATTAAATGGGGAAATGGTTCGGAATTGAATTTTTTTAATAGCGATAAATCAAAACACCATTATTATTTTACCTGGTGGGAACAGGATATGGATAGTTCTCAACAGGATGTGGACAAATTACTCATAGGTTCTGAAAATACTGCCGTTTCAGGATTTTATCAACTTAGGAAATCAAAACAGCTATTTGAAATTGATATTAATTGTCAATGGAACAGACTGGATAGTGGTTTGGTAGATATTGTACACAACAAATGGTGGTTTCCATTTATTGAAAATGCTACATTTGAAAGTCCACAAGGTGTATTTTCCTTTAGGGAATTGAAAGATTTTTCTGGATCAAGTTTAATTATCCATACCTCCTGGGGCTCCTACGAAATTAAAAGTTCCCATCCTTTTTCACTAGTAAAACAGGTCGAAATACCTGTGCCGGCAGATCAGTTTTCGAGGAGAGACCAATATTTATTATTAGAGGAACGGAATATTCCCATCTTACCCGGAGGTACCATAAAAAGATTTTTTTCGATAAGGGAATTAAAAGCAAATACGGTTATATCAAATAATAGTACTATCTCAAGTTCATCTATCGAACCCGTTAAAAATGCCTGGCAAGCTCCTTTTCAAGAATTTCCTGAGGTATTGCCGAAGCCTAAGGAGCTTGTTTTTCATAAGGGATTTTATGTATTTCCTGAAATGGAAAATGCAATATTGAACGAAACCCAAAAGGAATTCCTAAAAATCATTTCTTCCAAATGGCAATGGGACAAGAAGTATGCACCACAGATCAATACACGTAAAATTCCTTTAGGTCATGAGGAGGCCTATAAGATTCAAGTGGAAAATACAGGCATTTTTATTGACTATGAGACTGAAAAGGGGCTTCAGCACGCATTATACACCTTACAACAGCTTACGGTAGCACAAAACGGTAAATTACAGATTCTGCTTCTTTCGTTGTCAGATCAGCCATCTACCGATTGGCGAGGTATACATTTGTTTACCGGTCCTACTTCCCTGAATTTTCACAAACAACAATTTGAAAAAATATTATTGCCCCTTAAAGTAAATAAAGTGGTGGTTCAATGTGAGCAGGCCGAGTGGAAAAGTTTTCCAAATATTCATAATCCCATTTCTATTTCATTGAATGATTTAAAGGCGTCCTTTGATTTTTTTAATAAAAACAGAGTAGAGCCCATTCCCCTTATTCAGAGTCTGGGGCACATGGAATGGTTCTTTAAATCTAAAGAAAATCGATTCATGGCAGTTAATCCTGCATACCCTTACACGCTCAATCCAACCTTAGAAAGTTCAAAACTGGCTATCCTAAATATTTGGGATGAAGCCATTTCTCTACTGAAACCTAAAACAATACATGTTGGATTTGATGAAATTGGTATGATTGGCTTTAATGAACCCCGGGAAAAAGAAATAGATTATTGGAATATTCAAATGGGGCTTTTGGATAGTTTGACCAAAGCCAGAAAACTCAACCTTATGATTTGGGGCGATATGGGTTTGGCTCCCTCTGAAGGTCCCGATGCTTGTAACGGTATTACTTCTGAACGAGCCAGAAAAATTCGGTCTTCCATTCCAAAAGGTACCTGGGTGGCAGATTGGCATTATCTGAACAACGCAGATCCATCGGTTTATTTGCCTAATCTGAAAATTTGGAAAGAAAATGGGAATATCCCATTGGCAAGTACCTGGTTTTATCCCCAAAATATCAAAGGTTTTGTATCTGCAGCACAAAAAGTGGGAGCTGGTGTGCTACAAACTACCTGGGCCGATTTTGAAAGCAGTGAATACAATATGCTGCAAAATATGGAACAATTCGGTGCCTACATTCTCGCACTCGATTACGCCTGGAGTGGTCGGAATGAATTGCCGGAAAAATTGCCATATCATCCTATTGAAAAGTGGGGGCAACTGTATTACAATCATCCATTACCCATTTATTCAATGGCAGGTACTAATATCTTAAATGATAAGAAGGGAGCCTTAATCCATAATTTCCGTTGGGAAAACAAAAAAGCTATATCTGTGAGCGGATTTTCTTTAGCTATTAAAACAGATAGAATTCTCCCTGAAGGAACGCCCGTTATTAAAATTTCATATATGAATGAGGGTACTGAAAAAAGTATTTTATTAAGGTATGGGGTAGAAATAAGAGGAGAGCGGGATGAAAGGCCTATATTCGACAATATTCCGGGGAAGGGAAAAAATATATGGCACCATTTCTTGCCTAAATCCATCTCCCTGAATCAATTAACCATTGAAAGTATTCACCCACTTGTTCTTTTTAAAATGAATCAATTTCATTTTCTGGAATAACTAAACTATATACATCATGAAATTTTACCTTAACATTTTTATCTGTTTACTCCTTTCCAGCTATCTATACAGTCAGGATTCACTTGGTGTGCTTGCCCCTGACAGACCTGGTTTTGGTGATGCCGTTTTTATAACGCCCAAAAAGTATCTAATGATAGAAACCGGATTTTGGACCGAAAATCAAAAAGAAGTTGGTTCCGTTATTCAAAATACCAGGGGAATAGGGCTCAATTCCACCTTGCTCCGATATGGGGTTTCAAAAAAAATGGAACTCAGATTTGATTATTCGCTTTGGCAGGAAAAATTAAACAATGAAGCGTTTACCACTGGTTTCCAACCTGCCAGAGTAGGGGTAAAACTTGCTTTACTGGAAAATAAGGGAGCTATACCTGCCGTAACATTTATCGGAATGACGGGATTTCCTTTTTCTACCTCAAAGGTATTTAGGACAAGTGCTGTAAATCCAAGCACTGAATTGTCCTTTGCCAATCCATTAACCGATTGGCTAACGCTTTGTTATAATCTGGGAGCCGCATGGGATGGTGAAAATAAAAATCCTGCTTATTATTATGCCCTTTCACTGGAAATGTCTCTTTCTGATACATTGGGATGTTATATTCAGGGACATGGAGATTCCCAGAAGATGGATTTACCCGGGGATTCAAATCAGTTGAACCAATCTTTTGTTGAAGGGGGTATCGTTTATTACCCAAAAAATAATATGCAGTTTGATATTTCGTCAGGAATAAGTGTAGGAACTGAAAATACCTACTCGTTTTTGACCCTTGGATTCTGTCTAAGATTACCAAATTAAAGGTATATTTGTTAAACTAATTTGTAACCCTTAATTTCTACTTAAATGAAACTTAAATATTTCTTTTTGAGTTGTTTCGCCCTCGTTTTTTATAACGCTTGCAAACAATCTGATGCTGCTTTTTTGCCTGAAACAACCCCTGCCAATAATCCCGAAATTACGGTAACAACCGTCGTTACAGGTAATGATGTTATCTGGGGAATGGAACTATTGCCCAATGGTGATTTGATTTACGGAGAAAAAAAGGGGAAAATTTACATTAAAAGAGGTGAACAGACCATTCCCCTTGAAGGATTTCCTACCGTAAAATCAGGGGGGCAAGGTGGCTTCATGGATTTAAAGGCGCACCCGAATTATACAAAAAATGGCTGGATTTATGCTACGTTCACTTCCGCTGTCGCTGAAAAAGATTCAGAAGTGAAACTGGTTCGATTCAAAGTTAAAAATGATAAAATTCAGAACGTAGAGAATATTTTCGCTACCGGTGGAGGTAATACTTTTAATAATCACTACGGTAGCCGAATTGCCTTCGATAAAAATAATTATTTGTTCGTAAGTATCGGCGAAGGGGGCGGTTCTAGTTTAGGTGGTCCAAATTCTACCAATAAAAATGCCCAGGATACCAAGTTAAATTGGGGAAAAGTTCATAGAATGAAAGATAATGGTGACGTACCTTCAGATAATCCTGTGCTTCCAGGAAATTCTAAGCCTACTACTATTTTTTCTTATGGACACAGGAATCCTCAGGGTTTAACTTTGAATCCTCAAACAGGTGATATCTGGGAGACTGAACATGGTCCAAAAGGGGGCGATGAGATTAATATCATCTCTAAGGGGGAAAATTATGGTTGGCCAACCTATTCTATTGGCATTAATTATAATGGAACCACCGTTTCAAATGATCATAAGGCAGAAGGAATTAAAGAACCTATTTTTACCTGGACTCCTTCTATAGGTGTGTGCGGTATCACTTTTATCAATTCCGAAAATTTCAAATCGTGGAATGGTAATTTTTTGGCCACAGGTCTTGCTGGTCAGAAATTATATCGCTTCGTTATAAAAGACAATAAAATAGCTGAAGAAAACATTTGGATGGAAAAGATGGGGCGCTTTAGAAATGTTATTCAAGGTTCTGATGGCGCTATTTATATTTCATTAGAAGGCCCGGGAAGAATTTTAAAGGTTACCGCTAAATAATCATTGGAGTAAAATATTTAGTTAAAAAGGGCTGTCTAAAAATGACAGCCCTTTTTCGTTATATAGTGGTAAATGGTACAGAAAAGCTAAGATTTTCCCATTTGAAAATGAGTTCTCCTTCTTTTTTAGAAACTTCCTTCAATTCAAAAGTTAATCTTGGGGTTGCTTCACTCTTTGTTGGCGTAACGTCAACGCGTAAAACGTCGTCTTTTTGGTCGTAATCGTCTGATAAATGTTGCTCATGATTCGTATTGAGTATGAAAGTCCATTTTTCTTTCCCCGGAATGGTAAATAAACCATAAATGCCTGCCTTTATGACCTGACCATTGATTTTTATATCACTACTAATTTCAAATTTGTTGGCACTGTGCGCACCAGTAACCCAAACTTGATCAAAAGGGACTAATCCACCCCAAATAACTCTTCCTCTTACACCAGGTGAGTAGTAGTTTAATGTCAATTGTGCCTTTCCTACTTTTACAGAAGTTATTCTGGGAGTGCTTGCTTTTTTAAGGTCCTCTTTAATCAGTCCTGAATTTATGCTATCGGCATAGGTTAGTTTGACATTTTTGGAGGATGACTGACCATAAGCCAAAACTTGCATAAAACAAGATAAGGATAAGGCAAAAATTAGTTTTTTCATTAACATTATTTTTTGAAGTTAAAAAAGGTGTACTCGAAATTAAGATAAACCCCGTTTGGTGCTGATCTTAACATGTTACTAAACAATGATTTCCGATAAGCCAAATCAATGCGGCTTTGACTGTTAACAATAAATTGAATGGCCGCCGTTCCGTCAATAAAGGTCTTACGGTTTTCACTCAAGGTTTGACCCAAAAACTCAAACATAAGATTGATGTTAGTCTGTTTGTAACTTTTATACGTTTTTGGATACATCAATCGCCCCCAGGACAAAGAATAATTGATGGCAGTGTTATCCTGCGTTTCAGGGAAAACATAATTTGGATCATTATTCGTTGCCTTCTCTAAACTAATGGAACTACTAATGGCCGTTTTGTGGACAAGCTTTGTGGCAATAAGTCCTAGTTCAGCACCACTGTTGTGCCCCATCGTTTCAATTTGTTCCTGGTGTATGTCTGCCCTGTTTTTACTCAACCTACCGTAAGCGGCCAATCTGAAATGACTGTGAATGTCATCAGAGGAAAAAAAGCGGTATTTTAAAAATAAACTTCCACCTTCTAAATACAACCTATTGTTTCGGTTACTTAAAAAACTGGCCGCTCTGACCATGAGGTTTTTATTGATTCCATACGAAACCTCCGGCATTAAATGATAATTGTAGCCGTCTTCTAAAAGTTCTTTAAAAATGGATTGTGATAATCGAATATTACTAGATCCTGCAGGCATATTGCTTGCAGGATCAGTTACAACGAACAATTCTTGTGCCCCTAAAAAAGAAATGATATAAAGAAGACCTACGCTCAATAGGTACTTCCTCATTTGTTTTCAATTTTATAGTGAAAAACATCAGGCTTTTTTTGTGCATAAGTTCCAACAGAAGCGAACGTTTTCAAGTACTTCTTATGTTCCTTTTGCGTTACGTAGCCTTCATCGAAAATTTTGATAGCGATTTCTTCCTCATTTATGGGAGAACTCTACCTAGGGGTATAAATTGATTAGCGTTCCCTGAAATAACCGAACCAGGCACGGTTACAATCAATGATCCGATAAAAAAGCCTGCTTTTTCTATGTTTTCCTTAAATAAATTAGGCGCATATTTATTGTCAGG
>BJGN01000061.1 GCA_014190515.1 Bacteroidota bacterium | reverse complement strand
GCCAGCGTTACTTCGCCTTTGAGGATATTTGAAGAAAATTGTAACTTATAATTCATATTGAAGAGCTATCAGACCAAATAAATTGAATATCCTGAACAATATCGGGGTGCAAACTTTTAGCTACCGGGCAGGTTAAAGCGGTATGTTCCAATATTTTTTTTGTTTTATCTTCAAAGATACCTGGAGGAAAGGTGATGACCACTTTTATTCCGGCAATTCTTCGGGGTTCCGCAGCCATTATTTTTAAAATATCTACCTTGGTATTGGCTATATCAACCGCCATATCTTCTGCTTTTATGCCCATGACAGTAAGCATGCAGGCACCCAAAGAAGTGGCGGTTAAATCTGTTGGAGAAAAGGCCTGACCTTTCCCTCTGTTATCCAATGGGGCATCGGTTATAAAGGATTGGCCGGAGGCAAGGTGGGTGAGCGTATTTCTCAGTTCACCATGATATATTATGTTAGAAGTCATTGATCAGAATTTTCTTCATTGTTTATAATGGCGGCATCAATTTCCTGAGGTGGAGGAGCAAGCTTCCTCTCGTCAGCAGCTAACCTTCTTAGCCTGTTTTCTTCATCTAATTTTTCGTAGGCAATAATGATCTCGCGAACTAATCTATGGCGAACAACGTCGTCGGCATTTAAGTTAACGGTACCAATACCTTCGAGATGATCCAATATTTCTATGGCTTTTTTTAGTCCTGATTTAGTGTGAAAGGGAAGGTCTATTTGGGTTAAATCGCCGGTAATAATACATTTTGCGGAAGGTCCCAATCTGGTAAGGAACATTTTAATCTGCATGGTAGTACAGTTTTGTGCTTCATCGAGTATGATAAAAGCATTGTCCAGAGTACGTCCGCGCATAAACGCCAGAGGGGCAATTTCAATGACCCGGGTGGTCATAAACTGCTGTAATTTTTCGGCTGGAATCATGTCATCCAATGCATCATAGAGAGGGCGTAGATATGGATCTACTTTCTCTTTTAGGTCGCCAGGCAGGAAACCTAAGTTCTCACCTGCTTCTACCGCAGGACGTGTAAGAATAATTTTTTTTACTGTCTTGTTTTTAAGTGCCCTTACAGCTAATGCAACAGCCGTATAAGTTTTACCGGTACCGGCGGGACCAATAGCAAAAACTATATCATTTTTTTCAGAGCTCTCCACCAATAGACGCTGATTTTTAGTTTTTGCCCTGATAGGTTTGCCTTCTCTGCTGTGTAAAATGGTTTTATTATCATCTGCGGCTGATAATTTGTGCTCAAAGGGATTTTTATCTTGCAATAAATCTTCTACCATTTGATTAGTCAGTTCGAGATGTTCTTTTAATAATCTCACCATCCATTCAACTTTGTCTTTTACTCTTTGGGCGATTTTTTTTTCACCAACAATCTTGAAACTATTTCCACGGAAAGTTAATGAAACCTCAGGAAAAGCTTCTTTTAGCAGATTGAAACGGACATTATTTTCACCAAATAATTGAACGGGATCAGTATTCTCGAAAGTAAGTATTATCTCACTTTGAGAGTGGGGCGAATTTTCTTTCAAAGATTGTATTATTTTTAGGCTAAATTACAACTTTTGCATTGAATGAAGCAAAGAGATTTGAAAAAAAGTACCAATAAATAATGGCCATAGTAACCATCACATCTGATTTAGGGAAAAATAATCACATTATTTCTCTAATTAAAGGGGCTCTTTTACATACCGAGCCTAAACCAGTGATTATTGATATATCGCATGAGATAAACAGTTTTGATATTATCCAGGCCGCTTTTATTGTAGCCCAAAGCTGGCGGGCCTTTCCCGTTGGAACCATTCACATTATTGTGGTAAACGATTTACCTGAAGCCCATTTAGATTGGCTGATTATGGAAAGGGAGGGTCATTTTTTTATTATGCAAAATAATGGTTTGAGCAGTTTGATTTTTACAGATGAACATGCCAATGTTTACACACTTCCCGTTTTCGGAGATCCTTTTTTCATACTTCCAACTTTATTGAGGAATATTATGTATCAGTTGAGTATAAACAAAGTACTTTCTGAAATTAATGATTTTAAGTTGACAAAAGAGGTAGTAAAGAGGTATAAGTTTCAACCCATTTCTGCTGGAAATAGGATTAGAGGCTCTGTTTTATACATTGATTCATTTGATAATGTGATAACCAATATATCTAAAGATTTATTTGAGTCTATTTGTAATTCTCGTCCCTTCAAAATAAAAATGAGAAGTCATCTGCCTCTAACTGAAATCTATAGAAATTATTCAGATGCTCCGCTAGGCGAAATTCTTTGTCTTTTTAATTCGGCTAATTTGCTTGAGATTGCCATTAATATGGGAAAGGCATCTACTTTATTCGGGTTGAATCCAGGTGAAATTATTCACATTGAATTTGAGGAAAAAAACTAATTGTATTAAACATTTAAAAAACAAAGGAATGACGGAAATATTAGCCTTAGCAAATTATGACGTTTTTGTGGGAAATTGTAAGGAATCACTATCTGGTTTTCTGTCGAATTATTCCCATAGAAAAGTGGTCGTTTTAACAGATGAGCATACGCATACATTTTGTTTAGACAGGATAAGGCCTCTGCTTCCCGCAGATATCCTGGAAATTTCGATTCCTGCGGGGGAGGTGCACAAAGACTTGAATACTTGTCAGTTTATATGGGGAAAACTGTTGGAATTTGGCGTTAACAGAAATGACTTGATGATAAATCTTGGGGGTGGTGTAGTAGGTGACATGGGTGGATTTTGCGCCTCAACCTATAAAAGAGGTATTGACTTTATTCAAATTCCTACCACGCTGCTTTCTATGGTGGATGCTTCCATCGGCGGAAAATTGGGGATTGATTTTAATGGGGTTAAAAATAGTATTGGTGTGTTTAAAGATCCAAAAGCTGTTTTTGTAGATCCTTTTTTCCTTGATTCCCTGCCAAAAAGAGAGCTTAGAAGCGGTTTTGCAGAAATTATTAAACATGCCCTTATTTCAGATGAAATTCTTTGGCGACAAATTAGCAGTATTAATATTCATACAGAGAAAAACTGGACACCCATTATTATAGATTCACTGAAGGTTAAACAAAAAATTGTGGCCGAAGATCCTTATGAAAAGGGCATTCGAAAAGCATTGAATTTTGGTCATACTATAGGACATGGTATTGAGGGAGTTATGCTTCATAGAGAAAATTCTTTATTGCATGGAGAAGCAATAGCCATTGGCATGGCCATCGAGTCATGGTTATCTTTTCATAAGGGCTTTTTGTCCGAAGAAGAATTTATTTCTATCCTTATTTTTCTAAAAAGAACATTTGCTTTGCAACCTATAAGGGAGGAATTAATAGATGATTTTATCTTGCTCATGAAAAATGACAAGAAAAATGAATCTGATGAAATACATTTTGCAGTGATTGGACCCATCGGAAAGGTTCATGTTGATTTCGTTCGCGATGTACCTTTTGTGAAAAAAGCATTGGAAATTTTTAATCATAATTTGTTGCAGTAAGGGATGGACTAACTATTTACTATATTTACGGAGAAAATTACTTCTATGCGTAAGCTTTTTGCCTATTTACTAAAAGACAGTCCTTCTGAATCGATTACCTTTTGGACAACTCTTACCTGGCGTTTCCTATTCATTGGTTTTGGAATGACTTTTTTAATATTTATATTGTTGTCTTTCAGCGAGTTGCCATCTGTTAAGGAATTAGAGAATCCAAATAACGAATTGGCCTCTCAAATTTTTTCAACCAATGGAACTTCCCTGGGTAATTTTTATGTGGAAAATAGAGTGCCCGTTACTTTTTCGGCCCTTCCGCCTCATTTAGTCAGTGCATTGTTAGCTACAGAAGATGAACGCTTTTATATGCATAATGGCATCGATTTCGAAGCTTTAGGCAGAGTAATCATTAAAACCATAGTTCTCAGACAAGAGAGTTCAGGAGGGGCAAGTACACTTACACAACAACTGGCAAAACAACTTTTTACGAAAAATCCTTCTACCAATAAGGTTGAACGAATAGTCCAAAAATTAAAAGAGTGGATTATTGCCGTAAGATTAGAACGAAATTTCACTAAAGAAGAAATTATAGCGCTATATTTAAATAAATTTAATTTTATAAATGGGGCTTACGGTATTAAAGCAGCATCTGAAATTTATTTTGGAAAGTCACAAGAAGAATTAACCGTACCTGAAGCCGCCACGTTGGTCGGAATGCTCCAGAATCCAAGTTTATATAATCCTCTAAGAAGGCCGGAAAGAGTTATTAAACGCAGAGAAGTTGTCCTAAAACAGATGACAAAAAGGGGCTTTTTAACGGAGGAAGAATATGAAAAATATCGAACGCAGGACTTGGGAATTAACTTTAAACCAAGAACACATATTGATGGTATTGCTACCTATTATCGCATGGAACTGGCAAAGCAAGTAAAAGAAATTCTTTCCAAAAGCGAGTATTTTAAATCTGGAAACCAGCCTTATGATATTTATAAAGATGGCCTGAAAATATATACTACCATTGACGCTGATATGCAGAAATTGGCTGAGGAGTCTATGATTGAACACATGGCGTTAGTTCAAAAGAACTTTCAGCGGGAATGGGGGAAAACAGATCCATGGACCTATAAATCAAATTCAAAACTTGAGATTTCGGTGGCCACCCGCCAGAAAACATTGATTCGTTTGATGAGAGAAACGGAGTCTTATCAAATCATTAGAGATAAATATCTAGGGGATATTCTCCCTCAAATAAGTAAAAAATATGATGTAAGGTTTCCTGAAAATGATATCTTGATTGACCTTTTAATGGAAGAAGTAAAACAGCCGGGAACCTTATTAAAACGGGTGAATGCCGGATTAAGTAGTAAGGAGGACGTAAATACCTATTTAAGTATTCTTCGGGATCCCTTGTTTAATACTTTGCGTAGGCAGTGGGATTTGATGCAAAGTAAAGTAAAACAACATTTCAACACACCCGTTAATATGCGTGTTTTTACTTATGAAAAAAGAAATATCCCTCAGATTTCAGAGAAAGACCGTTGGGAAAAGGATACGATGATGTCGCCGTTGGACTCTATCAAATACCATCGTCAATTTTTACAAACAGGCATTTTAGGCGTAGATCCCAGAACTGGCCATGTTAAGTTTTGGGTAGGAGGTATCAATCATAAGTATTTTCAATATGATCACGTCGATATAAACAGGCAAGTTGGATCATCATTTAAACCATTTGTTTACGCTACGGCTATAGCTGCACAAGGTCTTTCCCCTTGTTTTCAGGTGCAGGATGTGGCCACAACTATTGCAGCAGCTGAAGGTCAGTTCGGATTGATAGAAGACTGGACACCCAGTAATTTTGATAATAAATATACGGGTGAAATGTTAACGTTAAAGGAGGGTTTGAAAAAATCTACGAATACCGTATCTACTTTTTTAATGAAAACGATCGGAAATGTTGAACCAGTCAGGGGGTTGATTCATAATATGGGCATAGATTCATCTAGCAGAAGAAATGGAACAGGTGAATTGAGGGTACCTAAATCACCTTCCATTTGTTTGGGTGCTGCCGATTTAAGTGTGATGGAAATGACGGGTGCCTATACTACTTTTGCTAACAATGGTGTGTTCAACAGACCATTACATATATTAAGAATTGAAGATAAAAATGGTAAGCTTATTTACGAAGGTTATCCGGAGGAAAAACGTGCCATTCCATCTGATCCTAATTATGTGATGGTTGAAATGTTGAAATATGCTGGTGGAATGGGGGGACTTAAAAGTGAGGCAGGGGGTAAAACAGGTACTACCAATGATTTTGTAGATGGATGGTTTATGGGAATAACCCCAGGCTTGGTCATAGGCACCTGGGTAGGAGCAGAAGACAAATGGGTGCATTTCAGAACCTCGTCCAACGGGCAGGGCGCCAGAATGGCAAAGCCCTTTTTTGTTTCTTTTATGAAAAAATTGGAAGAGATGAAAAATATAGATTACGATCCCAGCCTTCGATTCTTAAAACCTTCAGGTGAATTTAGTATCGAAATGGATTGTAACAAAGTCAATAGTGCCAATAGAGTGAATTCCTCCACGGTAGAAAATGAGTTCGGGGAGGAAGAATTTTAAGTAATAATTTGAAGGTTAATTTTTAATAAGATGGTTGATTTGAAAATAAGGCTAAGTTTCTTTATCGTTTCTTTGCTCATTTTAGTTTCCTGCATTCCTGAAATGCCAGAAGAGGTTATTTTACGCGTTCGGCCCCAGTCGAAACTATGGACTAATTCAATATTTAAAAAAATATACCATTTCCAAGATAAACTATTGACGGACAGTCTTATCCCTTATCTTAGAGATGGTGACCCAACTTGGCGGGTCCAGGCTGCCAAAGCATTTTCCTCCATAAAAGATGTTAAAGCCATTGAATTTCTTTGTCCTTTATTGAAAGACACGGTCATGGAAGTAAGATTTGCCGCTGCTTATTCTTTGGGTCAGATTGGAGATAATGCCGCTGAGGGTTGCCTGGTAGATGCTTTCGATCCATCTTCGAATAAAGGAGAAATACTTAAATTAAATGGTATAATTTTAGAGGCTTTAGGAAAATGTGGTTCCGAGAGGATCATGAAATATTTAAGTTCAATTTCGACTTACCTTCCTGGCGATACAGTGCTTCTCATGGGTCAGGTTTTAGGTTTGTATCGCTTTGGTATGAGGTCTATGTACTCTGACGAAGGTACAAAGCGTATGGTATCAATGACTATCAATAATCAATATCCACAGGAAGTAAGATTGATGAGTGCCCACTATTTAGCTAAAACCAGGAATCTGGTTCTGGATACTTTTAAGAATGACCTGATTCCTCAATTTCAAAGAGAAAAAAGTGCTGAAATTAGAATGGTGCTTGCAACTATTTTGGGGAGAATTAATAACATCGACGCTGAAAATGCCTTGATAGGTGGATTTAATCTTGAAAATGATAGTCGGGTAAAAATCAACATTCTGCGCGCGCTTAAAAGCAAAAATTATGAATTTTCCAGAGTCGTTGCTTATAAAAGTTTGAAAGCAAGCGATCAGAGCCTAAGTAGAGAAGCAGGTTCTTTCTTTTTGGAAAAAGGTGTGGCTAAAGAAGCAAAAACATATTGGAAACTTACGGCAGATTCATTACTTACCTGGCCCGTTCGTGCTTTACTTTATGCAGCTGCAAACAGGCATTTATATCAGCGGGATTCGGTGTCTAAGGATAAATATAAACTAAATAGTGAGATTAAAAATCAGTATATTAAGGCTGAAAGCGCGGAGGCTAAAGCAGCTTATTTGAAAGCATTGGGGGAACATGGCTGGAACTATCGGTATATAAATCAACAAATGTGGGAGGCTAAAAATTTTGTAGTTAAAACAGCCGCCGCAGAATCCTTAGCTTCTTTATGTTCGGCAATGAATTTTGATAAGCAGTTTAAGAAAAATAGGAAGTACGTTGAAAAGGATTTAGCTATTATGCTCAAAAATGCCTTTTTGATGAATGATGCGGGAGTAAGCGCAGTGATTGCAGGGGCTTTAAGGAATGAAGAAAGAAATTTTAGGAATATTTTGCCTGAATCATCCTTCCTTGATTCGGCATTATTGAAGTTGGATTTACCTGAAGAACAAGAAACAAAACAGGAAATTGAAATGACCAAGGCCTTTTGGAAAGGAATTTCAGCACCTAATATAGAAAAACCCGTATTCAATCATCCAATAAACTGGCGAATTCTGGCTAATGTAACGCAACAGGTTGAGGCAACTATTACCCTTAAAAGGGGGACCATTGTTCTTGTTCTATTTCCTGATATTGCTCCGGGTACGGTAGCTAATTTCATAGCATTGAGTAGATCTGGATTTTTTAAGGGTAAGAATTTTCATCGAATAGTTCCTAATTTTGTCTCCCAGGGAGGTTGTCCCCGAGGCGATGGTTATGGTAGTTTATCCTATTCCATTCGTTCGGAATTACCTCAAATTTATTACGACAGACCTGGATGTGTCGGCATGGCTTCCGCAGGAAATCATACAGAAGGGACTCAGTTTTTTATTACCCACTCTGCAACGCCGCATTTAGATGGTAATTATACGTTGTTCGGTGAGGTTAAAAGTGGATTAAGCCTGGCGAGTCAAATAACGCCTGGCGATAAGATTTTAAATATCTCAATTAGAGAATAAAAGAATAAAATGAAAAAAACGCCACTTTTTGAGCGACATATTGCGGCAAATGCCAGAATGGCTCCTTTCGCTGGTTACGATATGCCTATTTCTTATAAAGGAATAAATGAAGAACATCATGCTGTTCGGAATAATACAGGATTGTTTGATGTTTCTCACATGGGAGAATTTATTGTTAAAGGAAAAGAAGCTCTTTTATTGGTTAATGAACTTACTTCAAACGATGCTTCTGTTTTGGGCCCCGGGGATATTCAATATTCTTGCTTTCCCAACGATACAGGTGGCATAATTGATGATTTATTAGTTTACAGGCTTTTTGAAGATCAATGTTCTGAAGGTGAGCAAGCTTTTATGTTGGTTGTCAATGCGTCTAATATTGAGAAGGATTTTAATTGGGTGAAAGAACATAATCGTTTTGATACCCGACTTATTAATATTTCTGAAAAAACGGCGCTTTTGGCCTTACAGGGACCTAAAGCCATACATCTTTTACAAGAACTTATCGATATTGATTTAGCTCAGATTAAGTACTATACCTTTAAAAAAGGAACAGTAGCTGGGATCCACAATGTGGTTATTTCTGCCACAGGTTACACTGGAGCTGGTGGTTTTGAATTATATGTAGAAGATCATAATGCCTTGGCTTTGTGGGATATTATAGTAGAAAGGGGACAAAAATATGGTCTTCAACTCGCAGGTCTTGGTTGTAGAGACACCCTTCGTTTAGAAATGGGTTATTGTCTTTATGGAAATGACATAGATGATACTACTTCTCCCTTAGAGGCTGGACTAGGTTGGATTACCAAGCTGAACAAAGAGCGTTTTACTCAAAAGGAATATCTCCTCCAACAAAAGGAAAAGGGAGTAAGTCGAAAATTAGTTGGCTTTGTATTGGAAGACAGGCGGGTTCCCAGGCATGATTATCCTATATTGAACATTAACGGAGAATCTATTGGAAAGGTGACTTCCGGAACCATGTCTCCATCTCTTAATTATCCGATAGGAATGGGTTATGTTGATTCAACCGAGGCTAAGGTTGGGAACAAGATTCAAATAAGTATGGGAAATAAATGGTTACCCGCTAAAATTGTCAAATTACCCTTTTTGAATAAAAAGAATGACGGTATCTAAGATTTTATCGAACAAATTTCAATTATTTCTATTAACCTTTTAATTAGGTTGTTAAGAAATATTTTGGTTATGGATATAGTTGAAGGTAAAGAAAAATTTCTGCAAATATGGGGGACTATGTCTACCCACTGGGGAATTAGTAGGGCCATGGCTGAAATACACGGTTTGTTGCTTTTATCCAACAACCCCATTTCTGCAGAGGAAATCATGGAACAATTAAAAATGTCGCGCGGCAATGTTCATATTAATTTGCATGCGCTCATGGATTGGCATTTAATTCAAAAAATATTGAAAGTAGGAGAGAGGAGAGAATATTTTGTAGCCGAAAAAGATATTTGGGTTATGACTAGGAATATCATGATTCAAAGAAAAAAGAGAGAACTTGAACCCATGTTAAAGGGTTTAGACGAACTCACGGGTATTAATGGTTCCGGGGAAGAAACGGAAAGTTTTAAGAAAATGATTAAGGAAATAAAGATGTTAACGAGCAAAGTTGATTCAACTTTAGAGAGCTTAATTCATGCGGAATCGCAGTGGATTTTGGGAACTTTCCTGAAATTAATGAAATAGGGCAGAGAGATAAACAAAATCTTTCTGCCCTGTGCTATATTTTATCTTTGATCGCCAAAAAATGCGATAAGTCTGTCTGCAATTTCTAATCCAATATTTGCCTGAGCCTCTAGGGTCGCCGCACCGATGTGAGGAGTTAAAGATATATTTGGATGGGCGAGTATTTCTGCTTTGGGAGTAGGTTCGTTCTCGAATACATCGAGACCTGCGCCGGCAACTTGTCCGCTGCCAAGTGCGGCGAGTAATGCTGCTTCATCGATAGCACCACCGCGGGCAGTATTAATTAGGTAAACACCCTTTTTCATAGAAGCAATTTCTTCTGCTCCGATAAGAGGTTTACCCCCACCGAAGGGAATATGCAATGAGATGAAATCAGATTTTGCTAATACCTCTTTGTATGGAACGGTAGGAACGTGAATATTCATCGTCACTTTTTCATTAGCAAAGATATTGATATCAATATTAGCCTCATTAATCATTAAATCAGTTGGTAGTACATTCATACCAAGGGCGAGACCGATTCTTGCTACCTCCTGACCAATTCTTCCAAAACCAATGATACCTAATGATTTTCCGCGCAGTTGAATACCTGAACCGTAATCTTTTTTTAAGGTATCGAAGGTAGTTGTACCATTAAGAGCCATTTTTCTATTGGCCTGGTGCATAAAACGAGCAAGATTAAACATGTGTCCGAAAGCCAGTTCAGCAACCGCCTGAGAAGAAGCAGCTGGTGTATTAAAAACTATAATACCTTTAGATTCAGCAAATTCTACGTCAATATTATCCAAACCAACACCACCTCTACCTATCATCTTCAAATTGGTACCAGCGGTAATAACCTCCGCGGTAACTTTCGTAGCACTTCTTACCAGTAAGACATCATAATTTCCAATTACATCACAAAGTTCATTTTGTGGAACCTTTTTTGTGATTACTTCATATCCAGCTTCTTCCATAAGAAGTTTTCCATCATCACTAATACCATCATTGGCGAGAATTCGGATCATTTTTTGTGTTTTTGTCATTTAAAATAATAGCAACGAAAAGGATGAAATAATGTTCATCTTGATGTTGCAAAGGTAGGAAAAGATGCTGAGGTATAATGTGAAATTTTCATGCCGCTTTTAAAATCAGGCTTTTTGGCCAATCTTGAATAGGCACTTAAAAAAGCATTCAATTCTTTTTTGTCTATCTGCCTCGATTCGGGATGAACAAAATAACCCACATGATTAATTTCTCCTTTTTCATTCCAAAAAATATGAATCCATAATTTTAATCCATTTAAATTAAACTGAATAGCTTCCGCATATGTTTCCATACTTTTCAGGAAGTCGAACCAAAGCAGTGCGGATTGGGTGTAATCATCCTTCTTCCAGGAAAGCAAAGTTTAAGGGTAGGCTTCGCAGATGGTTCGATAGTTCTGTTCGTCTTTCACAATTTCAAAAATGGACAAAGGTGTCGTGTTTTGCGCGGAAGTGGCAAATGAGCATAGATAGATTAGCAAAAAAAAGGCGATTTGTTTCATAGATGGGTATTAATTAATTAAATATATATAAATATATTTAATTGGGGTTTAAATTTTATCATTATTAAAATCATCTGAATGATTATTGATTTATTTTTAATTATTGTCATGGCTTATGGTTTTTATGTAGGCTATAATCAGGGAATTATTAAGACTGTTTTCACTATTTTAGGAGCTAGTTTTGGTATTTTAGCTTCTCTTCGGTTTACGCCGGCAGTTACAAGGTTCTATCATGATATATTTAATCAAATTAATCCATTATGGATTGTTGTTGCCTTTGCTACTACCTTTCTCTTTTCGCTGTTGCTATTAAAATTATTGGGAAGGGGTATCGAAAGTGTCATGGAAAAAGTTCATTTAAATTTTGTTAATCAAGTTATTGGGGGCTCCGTTTTGGCTTTATTAGCGGCTTTTTTTTACAGTCTCATTATTTGGTTCGTTGTTGAGTCTGTTTTAACTCCAGATAGCGAGGCAGTTACGTCATCAAAAACTTATCCATTTCTGAAGAATTACCCTGGAAAAATATGGAAGGGAGTCATTCAATTAGAGCCATTGGTGGGAGAGTTCAGGGAATTTTCAGAAGAAATTTTCAATAAAGTGGAGAAAGGAACCGGTTCTGGAGAAGAAAAAGAATTCAAGTACGACTTACCTAATGATAAATAAACAACTTAAGAGAAGGATAAAATTTTTTTAACATTTTTATGGTGTTCAAAGCATTTCCCTTGGTTAAGAGATATTTTCACCAACCTTATCTTTAACAATATAAACTGATTTGAAAAAATTAACTGACAATTAAGTGTTTAGAAATATAAAGAAATAAGCTTTAGTCTAATGAGCTAATTCTGCGTATGACTTGAAAAAGTTTGGTGCCCTCCGAGACATCAATATGAAAAGGGTCATGTTCAAGGTGATTAGCCGAAATAAGCTTTAACTTAGCATATTCACCTTTGATACTTTGTTCTTTTTGAACATATTTCACCCAAATGGATCCGCTGTCGTTTATGGCATAAATTTTATTTTCTTTAAATTCATTAAGACTACGAAGAGGCTTACAGACTACAATATCTCCATCGTTTATCACTGGAAACATACTATTTCCTTTGATTGGAAAGGCAAATAGTTCTCCTGCATCCAAGCCGGGGATATGAAAATAATCTTGATTTTCTTGTCTGAAACTATCCCATTCGATGGCATTACCTGCGAATGCTTCTACATTGGTAAAACAAATATTATTTTGGTTAAACTGTCCATTCGACAAAGGTGACAAGTTACTTACATTAGCTGAAGGTCGGATTCTTTTATCTTCCAGGGGATTTCCTTTTCCCTCGAGAATATACATTTTGTTAACACCATACTTAGCGCACAGTTTATCTACATGATGGTAATCGATGCAACGCTTGTCTGAATCACTAAGAAAAGCCCTGATAATATGACTGTAAGGTTTCCCCAAAATATCGTTAGCGAAATCGCCTATTCCTTTTCCACCCCTGTCATTCATAACAATTATCTTTTTCTCAACCAGGAGATTGAATACTTCAATGAATCGTTTATTCATGCCAAACCTTACTTCTGGTACCATTTTTCGTTTAGTTTTATTATAAATCGAAAGCAATGTAAAACAAATAATTTAGAATTAAGTAGTATTTGTAATAAATTGTTAGTTTTTTGTAATTTATTAAAAATGCCTTATATTGCGGCTTAAAATAATTTCCCCCAATGAGTGTTTCGAAGAGTAAAAAAAAGAGTAAGTCTTCTTTCTCTTTCAAGGATGAAAGGATATCAGGTTTATGGGGATTGTTTTTTCTATTTCTGGCTTTCTACTGTTTTCTTGCTTTTTCATCTTATTTATTTACCTGGCAAGATGATCAGGATGCTGTTTTGCGATTTTCATTTGGCTTACTATTAGATAGTGATGCGGAAATTTCAAATATTTTAGGCAGGTTAGGTGCTATAACCTCCAATTTTTTCTTTTATTTTCTGTTTGGACTTCCTTCCTTTGCCCTTTGTTATGTTTTCTTTTTAATTGGAAGACAGTTGATTATTAAAAGACCGTTATCGGAACTTGCAGATAAAATGTTTTCTTTGTTAACAGTTGTACTCTTATTATCGGTATTTTTTTCTTTTTTTTTCAAAGGATTTTCCTTTCCAATGGGTGGTGGATTTGGAACCGTTGTTAGTGATTGGTTGACCAGGTTCCTGGGCAGAGTTGGTGTATTTTTCCTGATTTTATTTGTGGGATTGAGTCGTTTTTTGTGGTTTCTCAATCCACCTTTGGCGGGACAATCCCTTTCCGAGGTTTTCAATCAGGTCAAGGGTACGTTTTTAAATCTATTTAAAGGTGGAAATCTTTCGGTTGATTCTGTGGGCCTCGGCACTTTAGAAGAAAAAGATATTGAAAAAATAACTTCTTTAATACCTGAAATATCTTCACTAGAACCTGAAACAGTGGGTTTGGGAAAACAACTAAAGCTGGAAGTGGGGGGTGAATTAAAGTTAGCTACTGAAGTGAAAGTTAAGGAAAAAGAAGAGTTTATAGAAACACTTGAAGTAGCATCCGACATTGTTCCATTTGCAAAGTTAGAACTAAATGAAAACACCTTTTCTCCTGTATCAGGCTTGTCAGAAGCTTTGGGTGAAAATGCAGATCATACAGAACTATACGACTCAACCCTTGATTTATCGTTTTTTGAGCAACCTGTACTTCCTTTACTGCACGATTACTCAGATCAGCATGTGGAAATTGATATGGAAGAACTGGAAGCCCATAAAGATCAGATTATAGAAACGTTATTGCATTATAAAATTGAAATTACTAAAATTAGTGCAACGGTGGGTCCAACCGTTACCTTATATGAAATAATTCCGGCACCTGGTGTGCGGATTTCAAAGATTAAGAATTTAGAAGATGATATTGCGCTGAGTTTGTCAGCCTTGGGTATTCGTATCATCGCACCCATTCCTGGGAAGGGAACAATTGGTATAGAAGTACCAAACATGAAAAAGCAGATGGTTTCGATGAAGGAAGTTCTGACATCTGACAAATTTAGAAAATCTAAAATGGATCTTCCAATAGCTTTAGGAAAGACCATTAGTAATGAAGTTTTTGTGGTCGATTTAGCGAAAATGCCCCACTTGTTAATGGCTGGTGCGACGGGTCAGGGTAAGTCGGTTGGGATAAATTCCATCCTCATGTCTCTGCTTTATAAAAAGCACCCATCGCAGGTAAAACTCGTTTTAATTGACCCTAAAAAAGTAGAATTATTTCCATATTCTCAATTGGAGCATCACTTTCTTGCTTTTCTACCCAATCAGGATGAACCTATTATTACTGATACAGCTAAAGTAATTCATACGCTCAATTCCCTTTGTATTGAGATGGATAACAGGTACGATTTACTTAAGAAGGCAAGTGTTAGAAATATTAGGGAGTATAACGAAAAATTTGTTCAACGTAAACTCAATCCGCTTAAAGGTAATCGTTTTTTGCCTTTTATAGTTTTGGTTATTGATGAATTTGCCGATTTAATAATGACAGCTGGCAAGGAGGTCGAAATACCCATTGGTCGTCTTGCGCAGCTAGCGCGTGCGGTGGGCATACACCTCATTATTGCCACACAAAGACCATCTGTTAATATTATAACTGGCGTAATTAAAGCCAATTTTCCGGCAAGAATCGCCTATAAGGTTACTTCTAAAATCGACTCCAGGACTATTCTCGATACAGGGGGTGCTGAACAACTTATAGGAAGAGGGGATATGTTACTTTCTGTTGGTGGTGAAATGATTCGCTTGCAGGGCGCTTTTATTGATACACCTGAAGTGGAAAAAGTTATTGAATTTATCGCTGAACAACAGGGATATCCGGAACCTTATTTTTTACCTGAATTCCAGGGAGATGACCCGGAAAATGCCCGTGCTGATTTGAAATTTAGCGATTTAGATGATATGCTAGAAGACGCAGCCAGGTTAATTGTATCTAATAAACAAGGTTCTACCTCAATGATTCAACGTCGCCTAAGATTGGGGTATAATAGAGCCGGCAGGATAATGGACCAGTTAGAGTCTCTTGGTATTGTTGGGGCTGCAGACGGAAGTAAACCCAGGGAGGTGTTATTTTATGATGAGCAGGAGTTGGAAAGGTATTTAACAGATGTAAGGTCAAAAAAATAAGGTTGAATTGACTTGCAGCGCAAATAGTAGTATATTTAAAATAAAAATGGTATGGAGCCAATCATGGTTTATTTCGAGAGTATCCCATCGCGAGATCGTTCATTATTACTTGCAGGTGGAATCGCTTTTTTTTGGCTAATGGAGACCGCGTTTCCTTTATTTAAATTTTCTTACAAAAAATGGAAACACGCTGCCATAAACTTATTTTTTACATTTACTACCATCATTGTAAATTTCGCCCTTGCTTTTTTGTTGCTACAAATCAGTCGATGGACCCAGGAAAGTCATTGGGGTTTATTAACTTTTATTGATAGTATCCCGCTCATTTTATATGCCTTAGCAGGCTTGTTGGGACTTGATCTAATCAGTGCTTATTTTATACATTGGCTGGAACATAAGGTTCGCTTTATGTGGCGTTTTCATCTCATTCATCACACCGATGTTCATGTAGATACTACCACAGCGAACAGGCACCATCCTGGTGAGAGTATATTTAGATTTGTTTTTACCTCCTTAGCGGTCTTTATTTTAGGTGCCCCTATCTGGTTAATAATGTTGTACCAGGCTTTGTCGGTAGTACTTTCACAATTTAACCATGCGAATATTAGTCTTCCTGAAAGGGTGGACAAGTTTCTTAGCCTGGCCTTAGTCACGCCAAATATGCACCATGTTCACCACCATTATGTGTTACCTCAAACAGATACTAATTATGGAAATATTTTTTCTGTATGGGACAGAATCTTTGGAACTTTCAGTTACATGAAGCAAGAAGATATTAAGTATGGCATTGATACACATTTAGATGCTAGTGAGCATTCTAAGATTTCAAAAATGCTTAGAATTCCTTTTGAACCTTACAGGAAGCCGGTTGGTGGAAAATTTTCTTCTCCAGAAAAATAGGAAAGAGGCTTTAAAAAAGACCTGGATGCATTAAAAATGATGCCGCCGGAGTCCAAAGTACAATAGCCATGTGACCCCAAGGGGGTCAGGTATTTAAATTTGATTTTTTGGGAAGTATTTTCGAATAAACATTATGTTTAAAACCAAGATACACGGTTTAATCCTCAAAATCCTGTAAATCCTGATTCAAAATCTGGTGTTAGGGGAAAATTCCACCTTATAAAACCCATTTTAAAAAATCTAATATCCGAGGGGTATAATCTTGGAAAATCACAAAGATTTACCCAAATTGAAAATAGAATAAATGCTAATGTACAATGTAAGTTGTATAAAAATAGAGGCTATCTATTTAGACAGCCTCTATTTTTTAGGTTAAGCTATTTCCGGTGTGGTTAATTTAGACAGAGAATCTGCAATATCTGCGGCAGTAACCTCATGTTTAACCAGTTTATTGGCAAAATAGTCTTCATACGATTGCATATCAAAATGTCCATGACCGCACAAATTAAATAAAATCGTTTTTGATTCTCCAGAAATTTTTGCTGCGATAGCTTCTTGAATCACGGTGGCTATGGCATGCGATGCTTCAGGCGCTGGAATAATACCTTCAGCTTTGGCAAATAAAACGCCTGCCTGGAAACACTCTAATTGATCATGTGACCTGGCCTCAATAAGTTTATCTTTCAGTAATTGGCTCACGATAACACCTGCTCCATGGTAGCGCAACCCACCGGCATGAATGGGAGCGGGAACGAAATTATGTCCTAACGTGTACATAGGAAGGAGTGGTGTCATTCCTACGGTATCACCAAAATCATACCGAAAAACGCCACGCGTCAACTTAGGGCAGCTGGCAGGTTCGGCGGCAATACAACGAATATGTTTTCCTTCCTCCAAATTCAAACGAAGGAAGGGAAAGGAAAGCCCAGCAAAATTTGAGCCTCCGCCAAAAGGGGCCACCACGATATCTGGCATATCCCCTGCCATTTCCATTTGTTTTACTGCTTCTTGGCCAACAACGGTTTGGTGCAATAAAACATGATTTAAAACACTACCTAAAGCGTATTTTGTTTGTTCATCAGAAGCTGCTCTTTCAATGGCTTCAGAAATGGCAATCCCCAAACTACCAGGAGAATTTGGATCCATTTCTAGAATACTGCGACCTGCCTGGGTATGATTTGTTGGAGAAGAATATACTTTAGCGCCCCAGGTGTTCATCATTAATTTTCGGTAAGGTTTACTATCGTAGCTTACCTTAACCATATAAACTTCACATTCTATACCAAAATGCTGGCATGCAAAGGATAGGGCTGAACCCCACTGACCTGCACCAGTTTCGGTAGTGATTCTTTTTACTCCTTCCTGCTTATTATAATAGGCTTGGGGAACAGCTGTATTGGGTTTATGAGATCCAGCAGGGCTTACTCCTTCATATTTATAATAAATTTTTGCGGGCGTGTCCAATGCCTTTTCCAATTCGTATGCTCTGTAAAGAGGCGACGGACGCCAGATGGTGTATAAATTTCTGACCTCGTCGGGTATTTCAACCCATTTTTCTCCCGTCACCTCCTGTTTTATGAGTTCCATTGGGAACAAAGGAGCTAACGCTTCCGGCCCAATAGGTTGTAATGTCCCTGGGTGAAGTGGTGGCAATGGCTTATTGGCCATACTGGCAGTGATATTATACCAATGTTCGGGCATTTCTTTTTCACTCAAAATAAACTTTCGGGTTTTCATAGGTTCTACGTTTAATGATGAATTTTTTATTGTTCTAATTTAGCCATTCTATTTTGGTTTTTTTAATCTTTTCCATAAAATTTTGCTCATTTCCTTACTATATTTGCATTTTTATGCCTAAAATGTTTTAAATTATCA
>BJGN01000060.1 GCA_014190515.1 Bacteroidota bacterium | reverse complement strand
GCAGAACCAATGACCTCTAAAAATTGGCCAATTTTCAGCTATTTTCAATTAACTTCGTTTAAATTACCATCTAAATCAAATGATTAAATGATTTGTCCATGTCCGGAATGAATGAAAAAAAACAGGTTAAATCAAAAAAGCGGGTAGCTGACCATGGGGAAGTATTTACCAACGAAAGGGAGGTAAACGCTATGCTGGATTTGGTGAAGCATGAAACGGAACGCATTGACTCCCGATTTCTTGAGCCCGCTTGTGGCAATGGTAACTTTTTAGCCGAAGTGCTGCGAAGGAAACTCAAGGTAGTTGATCAACGATATGGTAATAACCAAATGGATTGGGAACGATATGCCGTGATAGCCGTTTCCAGTATTTACGGGGTAGATATTCTGGAGGATAATGCGAAGGAATGTAGAGAGCGTCTCTATACTATATTTGACAATTTTTATACCGCGCTTTTTAAGGACAAATGCAAAGAAGAATGTAGGCGAAGCATTCGATTCCTCTTTGATAGAAATATTCTTTGGGGCGATGCCTTAGACTTTACCAACAAAGATGATTACAGAATAAACTCAATTAAAGGCAAAACTTTTTCTGGCTACCATATTTTAGCTTATTTTTATGTGAGTTGGTCATTAGCAATTCCCGAATTGGTATCTCAACTAAACTTGCCTTATGAAGCAGAATATAAAATGGCATTGGCCATGCATAAACCGAATAAGTAATGAAGGAAAGCGAAGAAATAATACAAGCACTTTTGAAATTCAGAAATGAAAGAGATTGGGAGCAATTTCATAATCCAAAAGATTTAGCATTAGCTATAAGTATTGAATCTGCTGAGCTTTTAGAATTATTTCTTTGGAAGAAAGCAGATGAAGCAAATACTGAAAAGATAAAGGAGGAACTAGCTGACATTTTTTCATTTGCATTTTTACTAGCGGAAAAATATGGATTTGATGTAAAGGAAATTGTTTTGGACAAAATCAAAAATAATGGTGAGAAATATCCTGTAGACAAAGCGAAAGGAACAGCAAAAAAGTATGATGAACTATAACCAAGATTTTGAAATAAACAAAATTGCGTTCAATAATAATGGATTGAATTCTATTCAATCACAATATTTTGTAAGCGAAAATTGGCCTGTTGTATATATTTTAAATAACAATGGTGTAAGTCAAGCCTATGTTGGTGAAACCATTGATACTAATTCTAGAATTTTCACGCATTTGCAAACACCAAGCAAAAGCCATCTACAAGAAGCTCATTTAATTTCCAGCAGAAAATTCAATAAATCTGTAACATTAGATATTGAATCCAATTTAATAAAATATTTACATGCTGATGGAAAATACAAATTATTAAATGGCAATTTAGGATTGGTAAATCACTCATATTATCAAAGAGATGAGTTTTATTGGGCGATGTTTAAAAATATTTGGAATGGGCTTATAAGTAACGGAATTGCCCAACATAGCTTAGAACATATCTCAAATAGTGACTTGTTTAAGTATTCGCCCTATAAAACCTTATCTGCTGATCAAAGAAAAAATTTAATGCTAATTATTGACGCACTTCTTTCTGAAAATAAAAAATCAGTATTGGTAGAAGGCGGTGCAGGCACAGGCAAGACTATACTGGCCATTTTTCTTTTTAAGTTAATGCTAACTTCTGATGAGGATTTTAATTATAGAGAATTCGGTGAAGACGAAAAAGAATTTATAGATAAGGTAAAACAATTAAAAATAAAATTTCCGAATCCTAAAATGGGTTTGGTAATAGCAATGGGTTCTTTTAGAAAAACTATTAAAAAGGTTTTTCGAAACATTAGTGGTTTAAATTCTAATCTTGTTATTGGCCCTTCAGATCTGGAATATGAATCATACGATATATTATTTGTGGACGAATCTCATCGATTGAGAAAAAGAGTTAATCTTGGCCCATACTTCAAAATTTATGACAGGGTTTGTAACGCACTAAAACTAGACAAACTAAACACTTCAGAATTAGCTTGGACTCAATTAAGGTCAAATAAAGTATTATATTTTTACGATGCTAAACAATCTATAAAACCATCTGATGTTGATGCTTTTGATTTTGAACAATTAAAAAAAGCTCCTAACTCTATAAATGTCAAATTGCATTCGCAGTTCCGAGTAAAAGGAGGAAATGGATTTGTTGATTTCGTGAATAATTTATTAGACAATAATTTTAAGAATAAAGAGTTCAAATACAACGATACCAATTATGACTTACAACTTTTTGATAATTTTTCTGATTTCGTGAATGAACTTAGAGAAAAGAACGTAAAACATCAGCTTTCAAGATTCATTGCTGGCTATGCTTGGCCATGGGTTAGCCAGAATGACCCTGATGCATATGATATTGAAATAGAAAATATTAAACTAAAATGGAACTCAACTGCAATTGATTACATTAATTCTGATATTGATGCACAGGAGGTAGGTTGTATTCATACCACTCAAGGTTACGATCTTAATTATGCCGGTATTATTTTTGGACCTGAAATAATATACAATCCAGTTTCAAATGAAATAGAGATTATAAAAGAAAATTATAGAGACAGAAATGGAACTGCAACCATAAGAGATAACGCAATACTAAAAGACTACATAGTAAATATATACAAAACTATTATGCTCAGGGGCATACTTGGTTGCTACATTTATGTGTGTGACGGAAATTTACGAAATTATTTTAGAAAGCATATTTACTTATTCAAAGAAATTAAAAACCCAATAATTGAGATAGCCCAGCCAAGAAATATTAAATTAATTCCGTTTGAAAATAGTGTGCCATTGTACTCTTTAAAAGTAGCCGCAGGTGAATTCAAATTTAATGACAACATTCCTGAGAAAAATTTTATTTTAGTTCCTGAAGGTGTAAAAATTACAAAAGAACATTTTGCTTGCAAAATTTATGGCAACTCCATGAATAAAATAGTGCAAGACGGTCAAATAGCTTTGTTTAAATGGTATGATGGCGGCAGTAGAAATGGCTTGATGGTAATTGCCGAATATTACGACCATCAAGATTTAGATAATGGCTCCTGTTATACCTTCAAGGAATATTATAGTCAAAAAGCTATTAGTGAGGAAAGTTGGCACCATGAAAAAATTATTCTAAAACCAAAATCATTTGATACTTCATATCAAGATATTATAATAGATTCTAACTCAATAAATGAAAAAAGATTTAGTGTAAAAGGAATTTTTGATCGAGTGATTGAATTATAATAAAGCTCATCTCATGCAGCAGTCACAAACATTTGCAAGCCCCATATGCCGACACACAAGCCAAAAGTTGCAAAAGAGTGTGTCTACCCAACCGCACAGACACAGCGTAATAGAGGACAAACAACTACAGACAGAAGGGAAGCTTGGAACAGCACCTGCTCAAAAGGTGGGGTTTCGCGTTATGAAGACAGTTTCGTGGTAAAAGTCCTGCCCTTCGGGTAGGCAAAACGTTAGCATTAATTCCTATAAATGACACACTAAAAGGCATGTTTTACATAGAAATGTGTAAAATGGAAAAATGGAGTATCCGCAAAAGGAAAAAAGAAATGAACAATGGAATGACACTGGTTGTGTGAAAAACAGTACAACTGAAAAGTAATATTTTAAAAAATATTGAGAATGAGTAAGCAGACTGAAATAAAAATATTTGACGACAAGCAAGTACGTACCCATTGGGATAGTGAGCAAGAGAAATGGTTTATGTCAATTACTGCTGTCATTGAAATTCTAACTGGTACAGATAGACCCAGAAAATATTGGAGCGACCTGAAATTCAAACTAAAAAAAGAAGGAAGTGAACTGTCCGAAAAAATCGGACAGTTGAAAATGAAAGCTGAAGACGGCAAAATGCGTATGACCGATGTAGCTGATACTGAGCAATTATTCAGGCTTATTCAATCCATTCCTTTTCCTAAAGCAGAGCCTTTCAAACTTTGGCTGGCACAAGTAGCTGCCGAACGATTGGACGAAATGCAAGACCCTGAACTGAGTATCGACAGAGCTTTGGAACAGTATGTAAAACTAGGCTATACAGAAAGTTGGATTAACCAACGGCTAAAAAGTATTGAAATACGCAAGGAATTAACAGACGAGTGGAAAAGCCGGGGATTAAAAGAAGGGAAGCAATTTGCCAATTTAACTGATATTATAACTAAGGCCTGGGCAGGTAAAACCATCAAAGAATACAAGGTTTTAAAGGCTTGAAAAAAGAAAATCTTCGAGATAATATGACCAATACGGAACTGATATTGAATATGCTGGCAGAAGCATCTAATAAGGATATTTCGGCAGCAGTAGAACCTCAAAATTTTGAAGAAGGTAAAATTGGATAAATAGATACTTATGAATTAAATAGTATATATTTATTTAGAAATAAGACGAAACGATTCTTTTATAAAGTGAGTTTTACGAAAGGCGTTCTGGATTTGCCTAAAATTTGTACATTTGGTAAAAACCTATTATGAAAGCTGCAGTGGAAAGAAGAAAGCTTCATTTAATTGAAGAATTCTTAAATATTAGTAATGAGACAATTATAGCCAAGATTGAGTCTCTTCTTAGAGAAGAGCGATTAAAAATCTTGGAGAAACAGTTGAAAACACCCTATTCAGAGAAGGAATTTATTGAAATGATTGGAAGTGCTGAAAATGATGCTAAAGAAGGAAAGGTGATATCAAGTAAGGACTTAAAAGAGCAGATTCAATCTTGGAAATGAGAATCTTTTGGACAAATGAATCAAGGAATCGTCTAAAGGATATCTACGACTACTTTTCCCTTAATGTCTCTGAAAAGACTGCAAAAAAATTGATTAACGATATTATTGATTATTCCGAAATACTTGCTTCTAGTCCAGGAATAGGCCAAAAAGAAAACCTATTAAATTCAAGAACACATAATTACCAATACCTGCTTTTTGGGAATTACAAAATTATATATTGGATAAAAATGAATGTTGTTTATATTGCAACAGTTTTTGACACTAGACAAAATCCCAAAAAATTAAGGAACTTAAAGGATTCGCCCAGCAACTAACAGCGTTATACGAAAGCAGTCGTCTCGTCATACATTCTATAGATTCAACCTATTCATTTGAATTTTTCATCTATTTGTGTCAAGTATTAAAACAAAGTTATGGCTCAAACAATATTAATATCTGAATATTACCCTGAATGCGGCCACCCATTCCGGCTCAAAGTGAGCCACTAAATTTTAGATTTTTAGCGTAGATGTAACTTTAATTCAAATTTACTTTTTCGATAATTTTCTCAGTAAATTTTCTCAAAACTTTCCTAATAGCTAGCTTTCTAATGACAAACTGATTTCTATCAACTAAAAATAGGATCAAAAGTCATCAAATGGATATTACCCAGCAAGATACCTTTGTCAAAATGTCAAAGATTTGCCAATGGTTGATGAAAAGCTTTTAAATAAATATGATATTCCTACGCCACGCTACACGAGCTACCCCACTGTTCCTTACTGGCAGACAGAACCGATATCAGAAAATGTATGGAGAAACAGGCTATTGGATTCTATGTTAAAAAGTCCTTCATTCAGTTTATATATACACCTTCCCTTTTGCGAAATGCTATGCACCTATTGCGGTTGCAATAAACGAATAACCAAAAATCATGGCGTTGAAAAGCCCTATTTGGCCACTTTACTCAAGGAGTGGCAATTATACCAAAAGGAATTTCCAAGCTCTCCGACGGTACAGGAATTACATCTGGGTGGCGGAACACCTTCTTTTTTCAGTCCGGAAAATTTAGTTGAATTCATGGGAAAATTGAAGTCAGACATAGAGATTCCCGCCGATGCAGATTTTAGTTTCGAAGCACATCCTTCCTCCACTACAACCAATCATGTTGAACAACTGGGGAAAATTGGATTCAATAGAATAAGCCTGGGCATTCAGGATTTTTCCATGGATATTTTGACCCGAATCAATCGATTTCAGACCTTGGAACAAATTGAAAATATCACGTATTCAGCCAGAAAAAATCATTATACATCCGTTAATTATGACTTGATTTATGGTCTCCCCGGTCAGACCATTGAACATATTAGTCAAAATATAGCTCATGTTGAAAGATTAAAACCCGATAGAATTGCCTTTTATAGTTACGCGCATGTGCCTTGGGTTAAGCCTGGCCAAAGAGCTTATTCTGAGAAGGACTTACCTGTCGGAATGGAAAAACAGCAACTTTTTGAGGAAGGCAAAAAATTATTATTGGAAATAGGCTATCTACCCATCGGAATGGATCATTTTGCCCTGGCAACTGATGATTTGTTCAAGGCCTTTTCCAACAAAGATCTTCATCGTAACTTCATGGGATATACTCCTAAGGATACCGCCATTTTATTGGGACTAGGTGTTTCCGCTATCAGCAGTAATGAAAATACCTATATTCAAAACTACAGAGATTTGGAAACATACCAAAATAAAGTAGAACATGGTCATTTACCCATTGAAAAAGGACACCTAATTCAGGTAGAAGAACAAGAAACAGGAAGGCAGATAAGAAATATACTATGTCAATACGAAACGAGTTGGGATCCCTCTTTTTTAAACAGTACATCGGGACTTCACATAAAATCTGACTTAATTGATTTGGAAAATGATGGACTGATCAGGAAAAGGGAAAATGGTCTGGAAGTCACCCAAACAGGAAAATCATACCTTCGGAATATTGTCGAACAACCGCAGGCAGATTTTTATAATCAGGCTCTGGTAGATTCAACCTTCAGGGAGGCCCTAAGAGAAGCAGCGAACAAATCATTTGAAAAATTATTTGCCACCATTCCTGGATCAGAGAGAATAAGGCTGGAATTAATTGATAATCATTATCACAACCCAGTCATTCACATTCAGGAATTTGCAAAAAATGGAGAATACGATCTCATATTAATGGGTGCTCAAGGACACTCTATGTTGAAATCTATGCTTTTTGGCAGCGTTACAGAAGCCATCGTTGATAAAAATGAAGTTCAACTTGTTCTTATATTAAGATAGCCAAATATAAAATTTAATAAAAATTCGTTTACCTCGTTTGGAGTAAAATCCTCTCGAGGTGATTTTTTTTGTTATTAATTCGTATAAAAAAATGGAGCACCGAAAGATGCTCCACGAATTCCCTAAAATCACCCGAATTAAATGAATGATACAAATTTATCCTCTTTACTGCCTTTAAGTATTGATATTTATCAACAACACAAAGCAATTTTTATCAATCTTTTTATCTTTATTAAAAAAGGACTATGGAATTAACATTCAATTCAATTGTATTTGAGCATAACACGGGTTTACACCCTGAAAATGCCATGCGATTGAGCGCTTTCAGGCACTTGCGCCAAAATGAATGGATAGATGGTGAAAAATATCTAAGTCTGGTACATAGTATGGACCATATCCATAAAATTCGCGATAACTCAAAAGATTTCTATCAGATTGATGACGACACCTTCCTTTCCAATCAAAGCTATGCGGTTGCCTGTTATTCTGTGGGTGCCGCTGTTCAGGCCGCGGAAACGGGGAATTTTGCCTTAATACGTCCACCTGGTCACCATTCATATAGAAATAAAGCCAGTGGATTTTGCCTGTTCAACAACGTTGCTATAGCCAGTGAACATAAGGTCAGGGAAGGAAAACGAGTATTAATCATCGATTTTGACGGGCATTACGGCGATGGCACAGCGGACATCTTTTACGAAACGGACAAAGTCCTCTATTTTTCCATTCATCAACATCCAGCCTTTCCAGGAACGGGTGACTTGCACCTCATTGGAGAGGGAAAAGGAAAGGGATTCAATATGAATATGGGCGTACCTCCAAACTCAGGAGACGACATTTTCTTAGACGCTTTTTCTCATTTTTTGCCCATTTTCAAGTCTTTTAATCCAGACGTTGTAGCTGTTTCTGCTGGTTTTGATGGGGCAGAAGAAGATCCGCTTTTACAGTTAAATTTATCACCTAATGCATTCTATGACATTGGTAAAATGATTGCCGACTCCTTTTCAAACACTTTTGCCGTGCTGGAAGGTGGGTATCATCCCGGAGCGTTGGAACGAGGTATATATTCTTTTCTTGCAGGCATGAACGGACAGAATATTCCATACACCGCAGAAAAAAGCATTTCAGGATTGAGAGCCTGGGAAACCTATGAAATGAATTTACATAGTGTTTTAGGCTTTTTAAAACCATTTTGGAAAATATAACCCCTTATGAGGCAAAAATTAGAACAGTTGTTCGAGCCCCGAAGCATCGCTGTCATTGGGGCATCAGAAAGGGAGGGAAGCGCAGGTCGAATGATTATAGAAAATATAAGACGACATGGTTTTCCAGGCTCATTGTACCCTGTGAGTTCTAAACATTCCTCCATATTGGGCATGCCTGCATACAGTAAAGTGGGGAAAATTCCCGAGCCAGCTGATGTAGCTATTTTTTGTGCTCCTTTTAGGGTCTTAAGACAAGTTGTTGATGAATGTGTAGAGGCCAACATTGGAAGTATTCTGTTTTTTGGACCCGATTTTGATACGCAGGATACAGCAACCATTGATTACATTAACAAAAAATGTAAACAAGGTGAAATCAGAATGCTTGGCCCTTACAGCCTCGGATACATTCATCCTCACAAGATGATCTATGCTACAAATATGCCTGTTGAAGTTAGAAAAGGGAACTTAGCCTTACTCTCACAAAGCGGTCCTCTGCTTGAGGCCATGCTGGATTGGGCCGGTGAACGGGAGGTGGGTTTCAGTCAGGTAATTTCCCTTGGGCTAGCCAGCGATATTGATTTTGCAGATTGTATTGATTTTTTAGGCACAGATGCTCACACCGCCGGCATATTGATTTACATGGAAAAGTTACCTAACGCCCGCCGCTTTCTTAGTGCAGCAAGGTCTTTTTCAAGAAATAAACCTATCATTATTTTAAAGGCAAATAGAAAAAAAGAAGATATAGACTGGAACTCCTCTGTACTTGACTGGGAAGAAGAAAAAGATTTTGCCTACGATGCCGCTTTCCAAAGAGCCGGTATCATTAGAGTCGATACCATAGCTCAGTTATTTAATATGGGTCTGGCTGCCACCAATTCCGTTAGACCCACAGGAAATAATATGGTGATATTATCCAATATTGCCGCAGGGGGCATTTTAGCATTGGATGCGTTGTTAAAAAGGGGTGGAAAGCATAGTATTTTATCTAAGACATCCGTTGAAAAATTAAATATCCTTTTACCTCATTCTTCTTCCGCCGACCAACCTATTCATGTGGGGAATTTTGCTGATACTAAAAGATATACCGAGACGTTGAAGATTTGCTTAAATGATGATGCCGTAGATGCTGTCATCGTCGTTTACTCCGTTTATCTAAAAAATGAGGCTCTGAAAATTGCTCAGGCCATTTCTCGATTAAAACCTTTAAGAAAACCTGTATTCACCGTTTGGATGGGTGGAAACCAGGTGGCTGAGGCGAGGAGGATTTTAGGACAAGCGAAAATACCTTGTTATCCCTACCCCGAAAGTGCTATTGATGCATTAATGAGGCTCTACCAATATCATCTGGATCTGAAACTACTGTACGAAACGCCTCTTTCTATACCTGTCGACTTTAATGCAGACCAACAGGCTGCTAAATGGATTATCGACAAAGCCTTAGCTGAAAACAGATTATTACTTTCCGAAAAAGAGGGTCATGATTTACTCCTGGCGTATGGCTTTCCTGTTATTGAGAGCTTTTTAAGTACTACCGTAGATGAAGCTAAAAATATTGCCCAGAAAATAGGTTTCCCTATCGTAATGAAAATTGATTCCATTGATATTTTGCAGAAAACAGCCGTGGGCGGCGTTCGTCTAAATATTAGGGATGTGAATGAAATGACCGAGATTTGGACAAATATGATGCTTAGTTGCTCAAAAGCACATCCTAACGCTGTTATTAGAGGCATTCGTATTGAAAAAATGGTGCTTAAGGGCTTTGACCTGTTTATTGGTTCTTACAAAGATCCTACTTTCGGACCTTTGATGCTCTTTGGAAAAGGCGGTTGGGATAAAGAAGTTTTTCCGGATATTCGCGTCGGTCTTCCTCCCCTGAATATGGCTCTCGCTCAACAAATGGTAGAAGGAACCCATCTTTTTACCCTCCTAAAAGGTTACCGAAATCAATCGGGTGTTCAATTAAATCAATTATATCTCTGGTTACACCGATTTTCTTACCTCCTTATGGATTTTCCAGCCATAGCAGCCGTAGAAATTAATCCTTTCAGAATGGATAATGAAAGTGGCATGGCTTTACATGTGGCCGTAAGATTACAGAAAACAAACGAATCGAGAAACCAACATTTCAGACACCTGGCCCTTTCTCCCTATCCCGGAAAAGATTATAGTTTAGATAAAAATCTTCGTTTAGGACAATCCGTTCACCTACGACCCGTAAGACCAGAAGACGAACCTGGCCTGGCCGAAATGCTCAAAAATGTTTCCCGCGAAACCCTGTATATGCGATTTTTTGGATATATACCCAAAATAGATCATACCTGGTTAACCCGTTTTACTCACATCGATTACGATAGAGAAATTGCCATTGTCGCAACAGTTCCTCCAACAGAAGATAAACCCGAGGCCATCATTGGAATCGTTCGTATTATCGAGGATGCCTGGAGAGAATCAGCTGAATATTCAATTCTTATTGCCGACCAATGGCAAGGGCAAGGATTAGGTCTATTGCTAACTAATCACATTCTGGATATTGCCAAAAAACGAGGTATAAAAAAAATAGTGGCCTCTGTACTCCCTAATAATGAGTCGATGATTAACCTTTTTGTAAAAAAAGGATTCACCATCGATAAAAAATATTCCGATGTTTATGAAGCTTTTTTAATCCTCAAATAATCTATTCTTCTATTCAGAACATATCCGTATATTGTAAAAAATTAAACCTATGTTCACCTTTAAATGCACCTATCTCCTCCTCGCTTTTGCAGCCATAACCTCCACTCTTCAGGGGCAGGAAAACAAGATGGATTTTGAAAAATATGACCCTCCCTCTTCTTTAAAAGTTCCGGAACATCCTTTATTAAAATCAAAATTTCCCTTTGTTGATATTCATAGTCACCATTGGAATATGGCTACTCAGGATCTGACTATTTTACTAAAGGAAATGGATTCCCTCAATATGGGCGTTTGTATTAACCTTAGTGGCAGGGGTGGAAATGCGTTGAAAGGCATGGTAGAAAATGTTAAAAAATATGGCGCTGAGGACAGAATTGCCATTTTTACAAATGTTAGCTTCAACGGTATAGATGAAGCTGACTGGACATCCAATGCCGTAAAACAACTCGAATTTGATGTGCAAAATGGCGCAAAAGGGCTAAAAATATTTAAAAGTTTAGGGCTTAGCGTAAAAGATAAAGCGGGGCAACGCGTCGCTATTGACGATATTAGATTAGATCCTATCTGGGCTAAATGTGGAGAACTTGGTATCCCCGTTTTGATTCATTCCGCAGATCCCGCTCAGTTTTGGGAACCTTTTGACGAAACAAATGAGCGTTGGTTAGAGCTTAAAACGCATCCTGGAAGAAAAAGAAGTGATACCGACCCGGCTCCTTTTTCAACCCTAATTAAAGAGCAACATCATGTTTTCCAAAAACACCCAAAAACGACCTTTATTAATGCTCATTTCGGATGGATGGCAAACGACCTGGACTCTTTATCCAGATTTTTAGATGTTTTTCCTCATGTAAATGTTGAATTTGGGGCTGTTATCGCCGAATTGGGAAGGCAACCAAGACGTGCCAGTGCCTTCTTTGAAAAATACCAGGATAGGATTCTTTTTGGAAAAGATGCCTATAATCCAGAGGAATATTTTACTTATTTCAGGGTGCTGGAAACTGCCGATGAGTACTTTCCTTACTACAAAAGATATCATGCCTTCTGGAAAATGTATGGCTTACATCTTCCTGATAAAATTTTAAAAAAGATTTATTATCAAAATGCTGTCAGAATTGTTGGTTTGAAAAAATCAGTTTTTGAATAAAAAATGCCTTGGTTATGAAATATAAGTTCTTACCTTTTATAGCTTTTTCCCTCTTTTGGATAGCTAACCTATCGGGGCAAACCTTTACCCCCGAATCGGTACCTAATACTAAGATTCAAAATAATAGCTATATCAGCGATCCATCTAACCTACTGGATGAAGAAACTTATAACCAGATAAATAATCAGTTAACCTTTTTGGAGGACAGTGTTGGTAATCAGGTAGCTTTGGTAATGTTACCTTCCATCGGTGAAGCTATACCCAAGGATTTTGCCTATAAACTGTTTAATTTATGGGGAATAGGTAAAAGTGGGTCAGACAATGGGCTACTCATATTATTCGTTCTGGATCAAAAAAGAGTTGAATTTGAAACAGGAAATGGACTGGAAAGTATTTTGCCAGACGCCATTTGCAAAAGAATAATAACCAATGAATTAATTCCTTCCTTTAAAAATGAGGCTTATGGGGAGGGCTTATTAAAAGGAATAAATGCCATTTCCTCCATTATTCAAAATCCTAAAAATGCGATTGAATATGAGGAAAAGGAAAATAAAGGGGAAGGCGGTTTCTTTTTGGAACTATATGGCTACCTGACTGCTTTCGTTAATGGCATCATATTACTACTTTTAGGGCGAAGCTTTAAGAAAGATGAAACACCCTACAATAAATATCATACACTCAAAAAATACAATATAACGCCCCTTGCCTTTATTTTTCCCATCCCATTTTTGGGTATCCTTTGGTTTGTAAGAAAGGAAATGAAAAAGTGGCGAAATACGCCTCCTCAAGAACCTCATGGAGTGCAATTAAGCAAAGAACAAGAAAACAGGTCGAATAACTATTTGAATTCAGGACAGTCTAAAGAGGCTGAATTGGGGGTGGCAGAATATGATGTTTGGGTAGGCGAAGGGGTCGAGCCTACAATTTTGAGGTATGTAAAGTCTCCTAAAAGTTACACAAAATGTCCTTCCTGTAAATTTCAAACCGAGAAATTAGCCCATTCAACAACCTTAAGGGCAGCAACTTATTCAAATACTGGCGAAGAGTTACTGCGTTATTCTTGTTTACATTGCGGAAACCAACGGGAAAAGATAAATATTATTCCTAAGAAAGTCAGAAGCAGCTCAGGCGGTTCCGGTGGTGGAAGATCAGGAGGTGGTAGCTGGGGCGGTGGCAGAAGCAGTGGAGGCGGTGCCGGTGGCAGTTGGTAAAGATTTTTCAGGAAATAGGCAGCAAATTATTTATTTGTTCCGCTTACTAAATTTTTAACTAAAAACGGACCTTCATATACCAAGCCCGTATAGATTTGAATGAGCGTTGCTCCAGCATTCAATTTATTTTTCGCATCTTCTACTGAGGAAACTCCCCCTACCCCAATAATAGGCAACATTCCATTTGTTTTTTCAAAAATATAGGCTATTAGTTGATTTGATTTTTCGCGGACAGGCTTACCACTAATCCCTCCAGAACCAAAGGATTCAAGCAACGACGAATTAGTAAATAGATTCATACGATCAGACGTTGTATTTGAAACAACTAAACCATGGCATTTCGTCGATTGAACTACTTCGATGATATCATCTACTTGCGACAATTCTAAATCAGGGGCTATTTTTAAAAGGATAGGTTTACTATCAATCATCCTATTATTCGCCTGTTGTAGAGCGGTTAATATAAGCGTAAGGGGTTCTTTTTCTTGCAAAGCTCTTAGTCCAGGCGTATTTGGGGAACTTACATTGACGACAAAATAATCGACATGAGGAAATAGTTTTTCAAAGCAAATGAGATAATCCTCTAATGCATTTTCATTCGGTGTATCCTTATTTTTTCCAATATTACCACCAATTATTAGCCCTTTGGGGCGGGAGAATGCTCTCAACTGTTCAACGAGAAAATCTACCCCTCGATTATTAAACCCCATTCTGTTCAAAAGAGCTTCATCTTCAGACAAACGAAATAATCGGGGTTGAGAATTTCCATTTTGAGGTTTTGGCGTTACGGTACCAAGTTCAATGAACCCAAAGCCGAGGGCAGGAATTTCATTGAGGTATTCTCCATTTTTATCGAAGCCTGCAGCCAGGCCAATGCGATTTTGAAATGAGAGATTACAAAAAGAAACCGCCGAAACATTAGATTCCGAGGAGCAATACTTTTTGAATAAGCCACCAATAAAAGGAAAATTCAATAAAACTTTAAATAAAAACAACGTTAATCCGTGCGCTGTTTCCGGAGGAAAGAGGAAAAGAACGGGTTTGATAAAAAGTTTATAGAACATAAAACCATAAATTTAGCTGGTAACCATGTTAAAGAACCCGAAGTTGAAAACCATTTCCATGAATATTAACAATTTCAATATTAGGATCTTCTTTTAACAATTTCCTAAGTTTGGTAACAAAAACGTCCATAGAACGGGCCGTAAAATAGGTGTCATCGCCCCAAATTTTAGTTAGTGCTTCGGCACGTGCCACCACATTATTCATATTATCTGCAAATAAACAAAGAAGCGCTGATTCGCGTGGAGAAAGTTTCACTTTTTGATCTGGATTCGCAGACTTTGTATATACCAGAATTCTAAGATCTGCATCATAATGATAATCTCCAATCGTATAATACCTGTTAACCTCTTGAGATACTGGCTTTTCAGGAACATTGCTCCTTTTCCTCTTTAAGATGGCATTTATTCGTAAAAGTAGTTCTTCCGAGTTAAAGGGTTTAGTGATATAATCATCGGCACCTATTCTAAAACCCTCCAAAACGTCAGCTTTCAGCGACTTTGCAGTTAAAAAAATTAAAGGCATAGAAGGATCTGCGTGTAAAATTTCCTTCGCCAAAGTAAACCCATCTTTTTCAGGCATCATAACATCTAAAATACAAATATCAAATTTCCCATCTTTAAAAGCATTCCAGCCTTTCACACCGTCATTTGCAAGTGTCACATCATATTGATATAATTCAAGATAGGAGCTTAATACGTCTCCAAAATTCTGGTCATCTTCGACTAATAGAATTTGCTTATTATCCATTTTATATGCGTTTCAAATGAAAGAATGATAAATCAATGAAGGGGAAAAAACAGGATAAAACTGCTTCCCTTACCTAATTCACTGCGAACATCTATTTTACCCTTATGGGCTTCAACCATTGTTTTGACGTAACTTAATCCTAGCCCGAAGCCCTTGACATTGTGAATATTACCCGTTGATACTCTATAAAATTTGTCAAATATAAATTTACGGACATCCCTGCTCAAACCTATTCCCTCATCCTTGACAATAATCTCCAGGCCTTTATCTACATTTCTTGTAAAAACGGTAATATGCGGTTTTTGAGGTGAATATTTATTGGCATTATCTAACAGATTATTAATAATATTGGATAAATGGGTCTGGTCTCCATTTATAACGGGTGAAGCAGCATTTAAAAAGCCTTGAACGGAACCTTCTCTCGCCTCTACTTGTAGCGAAATATTTTCAATAGCTGCAAGAATAAGGTCATGCATATTGATAGGGGACCACTTTAAATTAAAGTCCTTTTTATCTAAAAGAGCCATTTGCAGCACCTTTTCCACTTGCTTATGCATGCGAATATTTTCCTGCTTAATAATTCTTGAAAAGCGCAATATTTTATCTTCGTTTTTTAATACAGAGGGATTATTTAGGGAATCAGCAGCTAGGGAAATGGTAGCAATAGGCGTTTTAAACTCATGAGTCATGTTGTTTATGAAATCCGTTTTCATCTCTGACAACTTCTTTTGAGTAAAAATAATATATAAAGTGTAGCCAAAGCAAACCAGAATGATACCAGCAAAAAACAGGGTTGCCGCCAGGGTTTTACCTAAAGATCTTAGAATAATAGCATTTTTATTGGGGAAAAATATCCTTAATTCGCCAGGAACGGGACGCTCCCTTGGAAAAACATTAACTCTAAAAGCAGTATTCTCATCACCGGTATTAACGTATTCAGGTAAAACATTTTCTTTTCCCTCCTCATAATTAAACTTTTTGCCATCTAGAATGACAAAACTCCCCCTTTCAAAGCCATAAATTCCGTAATGATACCTATAACTAGGAATTTGACTATTAATACCTCTAATGGCCAACTCCTCTTTGAGAATTCCATCCAGATAATCCATTTTAATTCGATTTTCCAGATTTTTTTCTTTTTCCTTCGAACCAAAAGGATTGAAAGTAGGAACATTACTGTTAGGGTATTTTTGGCTCATGGAAGAGAGGAAAAGATCCTTTTCCTCATCGAGTTCCAGTTTTTTAACTACCTCATTGAGTGCACTAAAAACATTTTTTTCAAAGCGTTCAGTATTCACCAGCGTAGCTGATTGAATAAGCCGTATTTGTGACCAGATAACCCCAACTATGGCCATAGCCATAAGCACCAAAATCCCCAAAATGACTTTTTTATTCATATATCACAGTGTAAACCTAAGAATAAAACCGCCAGAAGCATCTGTTCTGGGAAATCCAGCTGAAGTTTTAGGTCTATTTTTCCTATAATCGAAAAAAGCCCTGAGGGAAAGTTGCCTGCTTATTTTGTATTCTGCTGAGGGAGAAAAGGTAAGTGAATAATTACCTCTGGTTGGTTCGATAATTCCCTGATCCAACAAATGATTAAAAGTTACATCATCTCTCATGCTCAAATTGAAGGTAATATCTAAATCGTTACCTTGTGCGGTGGTATTTCTTCCTGCAGGGTCGTTATTACCCATTGGATCTGTAGTTTTGGGAACAGGACGCCCCCCACCCTTTTTCTTGGAACCAGTTAGAAAAGGAATATCTAAATTTCTAAGCAGATAGCCAAAACCAATAACAAACTCCTTACTTCTGGTTTCTGAAAGTTGATTACTAACAAAACTCATAGCCAGCAGGCGATTAACTTTATAATTTACATTAAGAGACATCCCGTTTTTCAAAGTAGCGTCCACGGCAATAAGTGGAGAAAATCCTTCTTGAATCGCCACTTCGGGAATCTCGAGCCTGGCATAAAAATTACCATTTAATTCATTCAAAGCCCCAGTACTTTGTGTCCTGATAAAATCGAGTCCCGAGTTGAACCTACTCACCGTAAGGGTAGATTTATAACCGTGCGTCAAGCTAAAATTCTGGAACAATTCACTGAATAAAGGGACTTTAGCTAATCCATTATATTGTAGTCTCCAGTTAATATTGGGTAGTAACCCAAAAATATCCAATGGAATAGAATTGGCATCGGCGCCGGTATAAGCTGCAATAAATGCGGGAATTAAAACATCTTGCTGTGTCCTTCCGTACCCATAGGTATATCCATTTTTTGCTAAAGTAGTATCTAAATGTGTACCCTCCCCTAAACGCCTTGATACGGCTATTCTATTGGTTTCAAATTGTTTAAATAGATTTACCAGATCATCTTTATCCTGGTTAAACAAGGTTTTAAGCGCTGAGTAACTCATCGTCATAGTTCCAATATCTTTGGGAATGGCATGGGAAAAAACCGTTGAATTATTCAGGGTAGTATCTTTAAAGAACTGAGAATGGTTACTCGAGAAATTTTTATTAAACTCCAACTCGATTCTAAACTCTTTGAAAGGTTCAACGGTCAGACGTCCGTCATAATTTTCTGCTCTGGACTGAGCCACCTCTTGGTTCAAAAATACGCTGGAAGAAATCCAGCCCTTTTTAGCTATTTCATTCAGCCAATCTGAGGCAGTATAATTTTCTGCATCGCTTAGTTGGCTGATTTTAGGTTGCAGGCCAGCAACAAAATCCCAACCAGGACCTTGAAAATCGGGTCCCATACCCATTAATTTTGCGGCTGGCATAAATCCGGGAACTACGGTACTACTTTGCAGTGTATAATTGAATCGAGCTCTTCTTAGCAATAAAAAAGGCCTTATAAACATCCTTTCTGCCATGCTGGGCTCTGACCCTTTTTTTTCTTTTTCTTCTGGTTGTGCTGGTTCCTGATTTTGATCGTCGTCCTTACTTTTCTTAGATTTTGTAGCAGGCGCACCTCTATCAATTTTTCTTAAATAAGGAATTTTACTGTAGATAGATTCGAAATTAAAGTCAATGTTAGCCTGAATATTTTGGCTGTTCCGAATCTGATTTCCCAGACTATCTAAATTCAAAGCGGCTGCATTCCATCCATATTGACCTTGGTATTGTACTCTGGAAGTAATCCAGTCCATGAAAGGAATGACTCCGAAAGGAAGGGTATAACCCAAAGTAAAGGAGTGTTGGTAAACTTTAGATCTACCTAATTGCTGAATATTACTCCAAATACTATCTTTTCTAATTTGTGCAGCTGTTTC
>BJGN01000059.1 GCA_014190515.1 Bacteroidota bacterium | reverse complement strand
GGCGTCAATTCACCCACTTCATTCCTGCTGATGGCAAAATCGATAGATAGTAATTGGGGACAATCATCTTCGTTTGGTGTAAACATCCCTTCAGGAATCGCTTTTTCTGTTTGTTTTTTAAAATCGGACCGAACAATAAAATCTATTATTTCATCACCAGCCGCGGTACATTTTTCAACAAAGCTATCTGTTAAAAAAATAGGTGTCTCAGCTATGCGAAAATCAAGGACACCCGGAAAATCCTGGTGAATAGATTCCAGGAAGGATTGGTATTTATCATTGGAAAATTGATCGTTGAATGTATTTCTGAAGTCCTGATGCATGTGAAAAAATGTATTGAAGGTAGGCGAATGAGTTTAAAAAAGGGCATAAATTAATGGACGGGACGGAGAAGCGTCCATTGGAAATGGATAATATTGCAGATTGACAAGGTAATAGCCGTCTGGAATATGGTTTGGTACATAAATAAGTTCCGTTATGGTCGCATTTTTTCTGGTGTTAAAAGGAAATTGCCAAAAAGATTTATGCGCTAATAATTTTCCTTCGTCCTGTTCCTTATCGACGGAGGGTATATCAACGAGTAAATGCTCAATTTGGTTAGCAACTATCCATTCCATGGCGTCTTTTGCAAAATAGGGCGGATTAGTACCTGAATATTGTCTTTGTTTTTTGCTTTCATCGTTGGGTAGGGTTCTGATAATTAAGCCTTTGGTTCCGATGTTGAGTTTTATAGTTTCCAATAAAGAGAGAGTAATGACCTGATCTCCGTTAGCTTGTATTTCAGGTGTAACAGTGGTTAGCAGCGAAACAAAATGAAAATCGTGCGTACAATCTGGCAAATGGATTCTCTCTTCACTGATATGTCCAACACATTCTGTATGCGTTCCATTGCCATGAGGATTGCAATGAATGTTCATAAAATTTACAGGACTTCCAAAGCGGGTATCCCCTATGAAATCATTATTTTCAAAAGGTAAAACAGAAAGCTCAGGGGCATAGAAACAATTTAGATTACCCGTTATTTCTGGGGTAATCCCAATGTCTATGGGTTTCAATAAGTCAGCTTTAGCGTTCCAATCGCCCAGCGCTACGGTAACGCACAAGGAATTATCCATTTTAGCTTAGCAGTGTTGTGTCAAAATGTTCAAAAGCTTTATTCATTCTGTTGGAAACTTCCTTCATTCCCCAAAGTTCGATTAAATCGAAAACAGCGGGACCTTTCATAGTTCCTGCGAGGCCAATTCTAAAAACGGGTAAAATGTCTCCGGTTTTTAATTGGTTGTCCTGCATAAAGGTATCAAAGGAAAGTTGAATTTGTTCCTGATTGAATGGGGAACAAGCGGACCATTTTTCTATCAGGTTCTGTATGGTTTGCTTTAAGGCAGGCGACCATTTTTTCGCTATGTTTTTTGTATCGTAGGTATGAACAGGTTCAAAGAAATAGTATCCATTTTCAAAGAAATCATTTATAGTAACAACCCTTTCCTGCATTAATTTACAAAAAGAAATAAGATAGTCCTGAGAAACAGGCTTATATTTTTCGGGTAAAAGAGGGAGTAAAAGATTAGCAAGGTTTTCAGGATTTGAATGAATGATATATTGCTGATTAAACCATTTTGCCTTTTCATAATCAAATCGCGCTCCGGCCTTACCGATATGTTCTATGTCAAATGCTTCTACCAATTGGTCAATGGTAAAAATTTCTTGCTCAGTACCTGGATTCCAACCCAGAAAAGCCAGGAAATTAAGCATAGCTTCTGGAAGAAATCCTGCTTCACGGAAACCGGTAAAAGAAGATTCCTCTGTTTCACCTACCCAGGAAATGGGAAAAACGGGAATACCTAGTTTCACACCATCTCTTTTGCTTAGTTTTCCGTTTCCAGTAGGTTTTAGAATAAGAGGAAGGTGGGCAAATTCGGGCATGTTATCCTCAAGACCAAATGCTCTGTACAATAAAACATGGTGTGCGGTGCTGGGCAACCATTCTTCCCCACGAATAACATGAGAGATACCCATTAAGTGGTCATCTACAACGTTTGCCAGGTGATAAGTTGGAAGGCCGTCCGCTTTTCTCAATACCTTGTCGTCTAATTCCTGACTATGAAAAATAACTTCCCCTCTGATTTTATCCTGAACATGAATGCTTTCATCCTCTGGTACCTTTAATCGAACGGTATAAGGCATATTCTTTTCTAAATATTCCTTTACGGTTTCAGGTGGTAAAGCAAGGCTATTATTCAATTGAAGCCGGGTAAAAGAATCGTATTTGAAGGGTCTGCTGGTGTTTTCTGCCTCTGTCCTGTATTTTTCAAGTTCTTCTGAGGTATCAAAAGCATAATATGCATGACCGGAGAGAATGAGCCTGTCGATGAATTGATCATAAATAGCGGTTCTTTCCGATTGCCTGTATGGGCCGAATTCACCACCAAAGCCAGGACCTTCAGCTGGTGTTATTCCACACCATTTTAAAGAGTCAATAATATATTTTTCAGCGCCTTCCACGTACCTCGACTGATCAGTATCTTCTATTCTAAGGATAAATGTACCGCCCAGTTTTTTTGCCAGTAAATAATTATATAAAGCCGTTCTGATGCCTCCAATGTGGAGTGCTCCCGTCGGACTTGGGGCAAAACGAAATCGTAAAGATGAATTTTTCATAGTATGTTTTGGAAAAATGAAAATAAAAGGAAAATAAATAAAAATTTGAGCAGCAAAAGTAAAGGATTTACGTTTAATGATATAGATGATTTTCTATAATCATCTTTTTTTATCCCTGAACAAAACAAAATATTATGTATCTCGTAAAAACGCCCAAGTTTATACAAGGGCTATTTCCCAACTATGTTTGGCGAGTCCCTAATCAAAAAAAGGTATTATACCTGACTTTCGATGACGGACCCAACGAAAACATCACTCCGTGGGTCTTAGATCAACTAGCTCAATTTAATGCGAAAGCTACCTTTTTTTGTGTTGGAAAGCAAATAGATTCAAATCCAGAAATTTATCAAAAGGTAAAATCTTCAGGTCATTCCGTGGCTAATCATTCCTTTACTCATTTAAATGGTTGGAGTTCTGAAAATATTACCTATTTCCACGATGTCAGACAAGGGGCCACCCGGGCGAAATCTGAATTATTCAGGCCACCTTTTGGACATTTGAAGGTTAAACAAGCTCAATTTTTACAAAGGCATTATCAAATTGTAATGTGGGATGTAATGAGTGGCGATTTCGATGAAAGTATTGATGCAGATCAAGTTACGTCAAATGTGATCAATCATGCGACGGGTGGGTCTATTATCGTTTTTCATGACACGCTAAAAGCTTTCCCCAGACTGGAAAAAGCCCTTCCCGCTATTTTATCTTATTTCAATCATTTGGGTTATCGATTTGAAATCCTGGCGGAGGAAAAATTTAAAGTTACCCAGAGTAAAGCAATGTACGCATAATAGAATTATATTGCAGTATGCACTAAAAGCCGTTAGGAATTTTCCAGCGGCTTTTTTTAAATCTGATAAAATATGAGTATTCAAAAAAAAATAAGGGCTTTATGGCGACCTGAAATGTATCATGGATGGGGTAAATCAACTTCCTATTTTGAAGGTTGGTATCTAAAGATGATTGATTCAACGCGTTCTCATGCTTATGCGATTATTCCGGGGATTAGTTTAGGAGATAACGGCGAAAATCACGCTTTTATCCAGGTTTTAGACGGTATGGCTAAAAAAAGCTACTACTACAAGTTTGAAGTTGCTGAATTTCAACCGGGCGAACACGATTTTTCCCTGACATTGGGTGATAATCATTTTGGTAATGAGGGGGTAATACTCAATTTGCCCATCTTGAAAGGAAATGTCCGATTCCATAACCGCGTGGGTTGGCCTGGGTCCTTTTTTTCTCCGGGTGTCATGGGCCCATATAGTTTTGTTCCTATGATGGAATGCTACCACGGTGTCCTAAGTATGAATCATGATTTATCGGGTGCGTTAACCCGAACAGACAGAGAAGAGGAAGTTTCTTTTGACCAGGGATTGGGATATATGGAAAAAGATTGGGGTAAATCTTTCCCTTCCTGGTGGATATGGATGCAGAGTAATCATTTTTCTGAAAATAAAAAAGCTTCTTTAATGGTGTCCATTGCCAGGATTCCATTCTTGGGAAGTCACTTTAATGGCTTCCTCGGAGGGTGGTATTTTGAGGGAAAATTGTATCGCTTTACGACCTATAGTGGCGCAAAATTAAAGACAAAAATTGTCGGTGATTCTATTCACATTACATTGAGCGATAAAGTATATCGCTTAGAAATTCAGGCGAAACACGAGCCAGGAGCAGGTGAATTGAAGAGTCCCATTAAGGGAGAAATGACGGGAAAAGTAAATGAAAGCTTGCAAGGAATTTTACAAGTGTCTTTCTTTCAAGGAGATAAATGTTTGTTCCAGGACAAGGCCGAAATGGCAGGACTTGAAGTGGCCGGAGATGTTCCCAATGAACTTTTTATTTGAAGGATTCCAAATCAGGTCTTTTTTTCATTGGCATTGTTGAAAAAAATAGGTTAATTTGTACTTGATTTTCTGAATTTCAAGTGGTTCTGTTAAGACCATTCCAAAAAACCTGTTTGCTCATGAGCCGATCAATTTTATTGTTCGGGTCTTCCCCCGTAAAAGGAATTCCTGCCTTGATTATTCTCTTTTTTTTACTTTTCAGTTTTGAGAGTAAAGCTGCCCCGGGGGATACCTTAGTGGTCAATTGTTCAGTAGGAGAATCAGCTTACCTGACCTGGCTGGATAACCTTAGTATTAAATACAAAGTGCCGGTTGTCCAGGCAGGTGGTTCTGTGTCGGTGCTTCCTTTGCCTGATGGCTATCCGTACATGCAGACTTGTGAGGACACTATCAGACATACTTTCACCTATTTTAATGCGCAAGGCAGGCAAACAGGGCAGAATGTTTTTCTGTTTATTCGTAGAAATCTGCTCCCGCCTAAGATCGTTTCTCCTTTTCCCGATACCCTGCGATTATCTTGCTCCGAGGTAGTTCCCGATCGAAATTCTGTCTCTTTTGAATCATGTCAATTAGCATCAGTAACTTATAATGAGGTAATTACAAAAGATCCTCTATGCTCTTTTTCAAGTAAAATAATAAGTACCTGGACCGCCTCAGATAAATGTAACAGGCAAACTACCTACCGATTAGTAATACTTATTGCCCCCCTTGAAAATTCGTTGTTTTTAAAACAAGCTCCCGATATTACGATATCGTGTGGTTCTTCTACGAACCCGTCCGCTACGGGAAGACCTGTTTTATTGGATCTTTGTGAATCAGTTTCTCTATCCTATAAGGACAGCATTGTTGGTTCATTATCCAGTAATTGCACAACATCTTATGTAATTCACAGAAAATGGACGGCCAATGGAAATTGTTCATCATCTTCTGTTTACACCCAAAAAATAACGGTATCCAATACGGCTTCGTTAAAGGTTTTATGTCCCTCAGACAGGGAAATAAAGGTTTATAATAGTTCCTGTGTCGCATCGGTATCTCTTCCCTATCCTCTTAGCGTAGGACTTTGTCCATCAGGAAGAGTGTATTATAAAATAAACGAGGGAAATACGGTGCGTTGGGAAGATGAAGCCGCAAAAAATATAACATTACCTGCGGGTTTTCATAAAATCACCTATTTGATAACAGATTGTGAGGGAAATGCTACTTCCTGTGTTTGGTTTATTTCTGTAAAAGATTTTTATGCTCCCGAAATTAGTTGTAGTGCAGACAAAACAGCGGTAGTTCCAACGGGTGAGTGCATAGCCCCGGTGCCCTTACCCAGACCTTCCATTTCAACAGATAATTGTAATCAAAATTTTTTATACCAACAAAAAAATGCACTGGATAGTAGCCTTGCCCTGTCCATTTTTAGTGATGTTCTCCTCCCTTTCTCCGTCGCTTTTAACGATGTGCCTACTTCTACGCAAGACAGTGTGACCATATCCTTTGATTTTAGACTTAATATGTCCAGCCCATCAGAAAGATTAAATATTCGGGGAGAAAGAAATGAATTCATTGGTTCCATTCCCTTTCATGCCGCAGGTTGCAATATTAGAAGAAGGATTTCCTTTAAAATATCTCCCCAAATAGCTAAAAATTGGCTTGCCGATGGAAAAGTTAGCATTTCAATCGAAACCGTAGGGCAGATTAGACCTTGCGATAATGTGGATATTTTTACCAAATTTGATAATAAATCATTTTTTCTGGCTGAATTAAGTGTAAATAGGATAAACCCCTATTTTTATATCAGAGGCGTCACTACTTATCCAAATACTTTGTTCGATTTAGATAAACCAGTGCCGGTGGTGCAATTAAATCCGGGAACCTCCCAGGTTTTTTATGTTATCAGTGATGCCAATGGGAACGCGGACACCTGTACCTTTAATATCGTAACCATTGATGATCAATTTCCATTCATTCAATGTCAGCCAGTTACAAAAAAATACAGCCCTGGAGATCTTTTATTTCCTGTCATTACGCCCGATGAAGTTATTTTAAGTCTTAGTGATAATTGTCCGATTTCGCGAAAAGAGCTAAATTTTAGTCGCTTGACTTGCGATCAAACCAATGGGGATGTTCCTTTGATTCTAACGGTATATGACCAGGCGGGTAATAAAAATACTTGTAATACGGTGGTTAAAGTGCAAAAGGAAACTCCAAAGCCTGATTATAGGGTAAATATATGTGGCGGGGACACTCTTTTCCTTTTTGCAAATCCACCTTCACAGGTGGTTGGAAATACATTTCAATATAGATGGGTAGGACCCAATGGATTCACTTCAACGTTGCAAAATCCTAAAATTCCGTTTAGCCGGGGCATTCATAGTGGAAACTATACGGTCGAAGTAACAGGTACAATGGGCTGTAAGTCAAGTGGAACTGTCAATGTGTTTATTGCCGATTTGCCCACACGCGCAATTATTCAAGGCGCACAAGTTTATTGCACAGGTTCAGCGATAAATATGCGTTCTGGTGCCAATCCGGTTGGTGCCAATATCAAATATCATTGGTATAAAGGCACTTATCCTACGGGAAATTTACAAGCGATAACAGAGCTACCTCTTTATAGTGTCGTCCAGCAACAGGAATCGACCCTTTCATTTTATCTGATGGTTGAAAATAGCGGCTGTTTCTCAGAGCCATCTGTTGCAAGAAATATAAAAGTATATGCACAACCTGTAGCAAAACCATTACAAGATTCTGTACAATTATGTGTGGGAGGTACCTTGAATTTAGGTACGAATGTGCAAGGGGAGGCAATAACTTATTTATGGACAGGTCCGGAAGGTTATAGTTCCACGCTTCGGGTGCCTGCTCCCATAACAAATGTTGGCTTGAAAAATGCAGGAAATTATAAATTAACCGTCTCCAGAACCGGATGTTCCTCTTCTGAAGCTTTGGTAAAAGTAGCGGTATCGGAGGTACCAGCAAAACCTTCCGTTATTAGTAATAGTCCCGTTTGCGCCGGAGATACCTTGTTTTTGCAAAGCACCTTTTTCCCTGGTGAATACACGTGGATTCGACCCAATCGTTCAGAGGTAAAAGTTTTATCTTCTACCTTGTCAGTTCCCAACGCCAGTACCGCCCTTTCTGGTGATTGGCGTTTAAAAGTATCTTATTTGTCTTGCCCCGATGTTTTTTCAGATTTTATTCCGATGGTCGTCAATGCATTTGAAAAACCTACTATCGTTCTTCCTGCTCAGGAGGTTTGTACTGGCACTCCCCTGAGGTTATCAGTTTCTTCACCACAGCAAAACGGAACGTATCAGTGGACGGGTCCATTGAATTTTCAACGGTCGGGGCCAAATATTATCATTGATAGCGTTGCATTAACACAAAGCGGCAAATACACCGTTCGATTTACCACTAATGCTGGTTGTCAAGGAGATGCAGTGACAGAACTTTTTGTCAAGCAATCTGTATTGATTAACTCCTTCGATTTGCTCGGAGATCCATGTGCAGCGGGTAATACAACGTTATCGTTAAAACCTAATTTACTACCCTTAGATAATGGTACCTATTCCTATTTCTGGACAGGGCCAAATGGTTTTGTTGGAAGAAATAATCAGGTAAATCTGTCAGGTTTGGGTAGTGTAGCCAACGGAACCTATCAGTTATACATTCTATCGGCGAATAATTGTCAATCCAAAACAGCAAGCTATCAGGTTAATCTCGGAAACAGACCGTCAAAACCTGCGCCCCCTTTTAATCAGGAACAGGGACTTACCGCTTGTCTCAACAATTCCTTTGTTTTAAGGACATCCCCATTTTCAGGCTCGGGAAATATCAGTTATCATTGGCGTTTACCTGATGGGCGTCTGGTCGAAACCAAATTACCCGTTTTGGAAATAAATAAAGTTTCTTTCTCTGACGAAGGAGATTATAGTGTGTTTATTCGAAATAATGGATGTAATTCCGATACATCGCTGGTTTCCAAAGTATCGGTAAAGCCACTCCCTATTCTCTCGGTTACTTCTAATGCCCCGGTTTGTGCAGGTTCGACCCTTCGTTTAAATGCAAGTCAGTTTGATGGGGCTACCTATAAATGGACGGGACCAAATAATTTTACCTCCACCAGTGCCGGGGTTGTAATCTCTCAGATTCAACAAAGTAATGGAGAAGGAAATTTCTCCGTCGTCATGACCGTAAATGGATGTTCTACCAATCCTGTCATTATTCCGGTGACCGTACTTCCTGCAGAGGTTTTGCCTGCGCTTGAACCTGTAAAGGATGTTTGTACAAATAAACAAACCAGTATTTCTTTAAAAATACCGGCCGCAAATTATCTGGTAGGTGCCACTTATGTATGGTATGCTGATGGTGTACCTATTGATTCAGGCAAACAATCGTTGACTACTATTCAAAATTTAACTCCTTTTATAGGTAAATCAGTTGTTTTTTCTGTAAAACAGAAGGGTTCTTTATGTTCTTCAGAATCAACAACTTCTCTTCCTGTAACCATTTCTTCTATACCAAATGAAAGGGCTGTAGTAGAAAATAATTTTGCCATTTGTGCAGCTCCAACCATTAATATAAAAGCACAAGCTACCTCCTTTAGCCAGGGAAGCTGGAGGTTATGGAGAGCAAGTGATAATTCAGTGGTTGACATAAAAAATGCAAATGCTCCTATTGCCAGTGTAGAAAACCTTAGACCAGGCAGGAGCTATTCCTTTATTTATTCTCTTTCCAGTGGCGCCTGCACTCAATTTTCTGAAGATACACTGATCATCAATATTAAACCTCAGAGTGAAGCGTATGCAGGATTAGATATTAAACTATGTGAGGCAAACTCATTTTCCTTAAACGCCAGAGAGGTTAATCAGGAGAAAGGATTATGGACTCAGTCCGTACTTCAAGCGTCGAGAGGGGTAAGAATTCTTTCCCCGGAGAAAAATAATTCAGGGGTTTCAGGCTTACAACCAGGTAATAAATACACTTTTATCTGGACCGTTTCCGGTGAATGCGGCATTTCTTCCGATGAAGTCGATATCGTTTTTTCTCAAAAAAATCCTTTCGCAGGTATTGATAAATCTCTATGTTTGGTTGATGGTAAAATTCAGCTGGAGGCCGAACCAGTAAACGAAGGAAGCGTTGCTCAATGGAAATCACTAAGCACTGGCGCGCGTTTTTCAGATAACAAATCGCCTGTTACTTCTGTTTTCGGATTAACAGGTGGAAGTCATTCTTTTATATGGGAAGTGGATGAAGGTATATGTGGCCAACTGTCAAGAGATACGGTGGTGGTGAAAATATTGAATCCACCAACCTTGAAAAGAGACACTTTTAAAATGGATTTCAATACCTTACTAAAAGCTCCTCTGTCCATAACGGCCGCCAAAGACCAACTGCTTACGTATAATTTGTTGAACAAACCTTTCCGTGGTGAAGCTATCATTAATTCATCGGGTATATTGGAATATAAACCTAATGCTATTTTTAAAGGGAATGAATTATTGGTTTATCAGGTTTGTAATAAGGATTGTGGTTGCAGCACAGGAGAAATTTTTATTGAAATAGGTAACGATAAATCATGTATTGCTCCGTCTATCATTACACCAAACGGGGACGGTGTAAATGATGTTTTTGCTATACCATGTTTGTTTGGAGATAAATTTCCAGATAATAAAGTAACCATTTATAACAGAAGGGGTGACATAGTTTTCCGTTCCCAGGGGCCTTACCAGAATAATTGGGGCGGAAAATATTCAGAAGTGGCCTTGCCAGGTGGGACTTACTTTTTTGTGGTTGACTTTGGTAACGGTGAAAAACCACAATCTTCCTTCTTAATCATTCAATACTAAAAACGCAGGGGATGAACAGGATTATATACTATTTTTTTATTTTAATGGGGTCGCTCTTTTTGCCGGTACAAAATCTTTCAGCACAACAGGAAGATGCGTTTGCACAGTTCATGTACTACAAACAGGCAATAAATCCGGCACAAACAGGAAGCAGTCAGGGAATAAATATTACTGGCCTGGTAAGGAATCAGTGGATTGGCCTGAGTGGCGCTCCAAAATGGCAATCACTTTTATTTTCTATGCCGCTCCTCAATAATCGTGTGGGCGTGGGCGGAAATATATACAGACATACGGTCGGTATTACCCAAATAACAGGTTTAGACGGTTCTTATGCTTATCGGCTGCCAGTACCAAGAGGTTTTCTAAGCTTTGGTTTACAAACGTCTGTGCGTTTTATGCAACAAAATTTTGGTCTCGTTACTGGAACGCAACCTATTGAGCAAGATGAATCTATTCCGGTAGGTTTGCAGTCTAAATATCTTCCCAATTTTGGTGCGGGTGTCTATTATGAATCAAAGAGAGCCTACGTTGGCCTATCCGTTCCCCGCTTGTTAAGGTCAAATATTGATTTTTCCGATAAGGGACAGTTGATAACCAGAGAAACACAACACTATTATTTCATGGCAGGTGCCACCATTCCATTGGGTGAATCCTGGGAATTAAATCCTCAGACTTTATGGCGATATTTACCCAATGCACCTTTTGACGCAGATATAAATCTGTCGGCTATTTTCAGGAAAAAGATTTCTGGTGGACTTAGCTATAGGATTGGAAGTGAAACAGCAATCGTTTCTACCGGACTTCAACTGGGAGATCATCTGCATCTTGGTATGGCTTTCGAAGCTTCTTTTTCTGATATTCAAAAATATAATAGCGGTACCGCAGAAGTGATTATTCGGTACTTTTTAGCGTCCAAAAAGGGAGAAAATGCAGAAGCTGTTACCCCTCGTTTTTATTAATTCGGAAATAATAATAAGATCATTATGAGCCAGCGCTTCCCATCCTTACTCTTTTTATTCATTTTACTTGTTATGGGAATCACTGGCTTTAGTCAGTCAGGGGAAGTGAAAAATAAAATAAATATTTTTCCCCTTCAAAGCCTGAACTCGGAAGAAAGTGAATTTTCACCTGTTCTCTTTCAAGGGAAATTAGTTTTCGTGACTTCCCAACTAAAAATGGGTTTGCCCGACCCTGTTTCTGATGAAGCATACTACGATTTATTAGTGGCCGATATGAAAAAGGGCTTACCATCTGGTAAATCGAAAAATTTTTCTATCGATATAAATACGCCTTTACATGAAGGTCCCTGCAGTTTTTCAACCGACGGGAAGAAAATATTTTTTACCCGGAGTAACCAGTTAAATGGAGCTCCCATTTTAGATGAGGAAGGAAAAATTCAACTACAAATCTATGAGGCGTCTTTCAATGGTACGAATTGGGGAAATGTGAAACCCCTTTCTTTCAATAAAGGGAATGACTCTTATATGCATCCTTCCATAAGTCCCGATGGTGAAAAACTATATTTTGCATCCAATAAATCGGGTGGATACGGGGGATTTGATATTTATTTCGCTGAAAAAGATGGGGATAATTGGTCTGAACCCATTAATATGGGCCCGGAAATTAATTCCAATGGGAATGAAGGATTTCCTTATATGCCTCCAAATGGGGTTCTTTTTTTCGCGTCAAATGGCCATAAAGGACTAGGTGCTATTGATCTTTTTATGATTGATATAAGCAGTAATCGCTGGGGGGATTTGCTTAATCTCGGCGCTCCAATAAATTCTTCTTCCGACGATTTTGGGATTACCCTAAAGGATTATTCTTCAGGTTTCTTCTCTACCAACAGAGAAGGGGGAAGGGGAAAAGATGATATTTATGCATTTGAAAGTGAATTTCCATTGACTGGCATCCTTTTACAGAAAAAACCCGCAGTACCTCAATTACAGTTTTTTGACCAACGTCTGGGTTCTCCCGTGGAAGAGGTTCAGGTGAATTTCTTAAATGTGGAGAATATGGATAAATGGGATCAGGTATATACCTCAAATAGTAACGGAATCATTCAATTCCAACCCTTTTTTGATGAAGATAGATGGTTGAAAATTCAAAAAACGGGCTACAGGACACAGGAGATTTTATTGGAAAAACAAACACTGGGGCAAGAACCTAGATCTATCTTTATTCTACTCGATTCTATCCCTTCGGTTTCCCCAGCAATTACATTACAGGAGTTACCCACTCCTCCACCTGTGGTTGTCATACCAAAATCATTCACATTGGATAATCTTTATTATCCTTATAATGATTATAATGTGCCCGCCAATCAAAAGGAAAAATTAAAGGAATTAGCCGTTGCCTTAAAATCGAACCCTTCTATGAGGGTCAAAATTTCTGCCCACACTGATTCAAGAGGTTCTTCCGAATATAATAAGGGCCTTTCTCTAAGGAGAGCAACGGCTATTCAACAGTTTTTAATCCTTCAGGGGGTAGCTGAATTTCAACTGAAAGTCTTTGGTTTCGGCGAATCCCAGCCAAGAAATCGTTGCGTAGATGGAGTAACTTGCCCGGAATCAGACCATGCGTTCAATCGCAGGGTTGAGTTCACCGTGCTGGAAAATTAAATGGACTCATTTATGAATAAGATTTACTTTGCCTTTCACTTTCTAAGAAAATTTACCCTGCGAAAGGCACTTAATCTTTTTATCGTCTGGGTATCCTATCAACTCACTATCCTTTTTAAGAAACCTATTCATTGGGGAAATGTGGTTTCATTGTCTATTGAACCTACCACCGCCTGTAATCTGCGTTGTCCGGAATGCCCCAGTGGACTCAGGCAATTTTCCAGGGAAACGGGGACACTTAAGATCGATTTTTTTAGAAAAACAATAGACGAGGTTTATAAAGATTTATCCTTCCTTATCTTTTATTTTCAAGGGGAACCTTACCTCAATCCTAATTTCCTGGAAATGGTTGATTATGCTAATAAAAAGAACATATTTACAATTACCTCAACCAATGCTCATTTTTTGTCCCCCGAGGTGGCAAGAAAAACGGTCTTGTCTGGTTTGGACAGATTGATTATTTCTATAGATGGAACTACACAGGAGGTTTATGAACAATATCGAAAAGCTGGAAAACTGGCCAATGTACTAGAAGGTACTAAAAATATGGTTGCAGCCAGAAAATCACTGGGGGTAAGCCATCCGGAGATTTTTTTTCAGTTTCTGGTCGTAAAACCTAACGAACACCAAATGGAAGAGGTAAAGGTACTGGCGAAATCACTGGAGGTGGATGGGGTGCTTTTCAAATCGGCTCAGGTGAATGATTTTGAAAATGGAAATCCCCTAATTCCTTCCCTCTCTCGTTTTTCCCGTTATAAGGAAGTGGAACCTGGTAAATTTGAAATTAAAAATAAACTGAAAAACCAATGTTGGAAATTATGGCATGGTTCCGTCATTACCTGGAATGGTTTGGTTGTTCCTTGCTGTTTCGATAAAGATGCAAAATATGTCATGGGCAACCTGAATGAACATTCCTTTAAGGAAATCTGGTCCAAAAATGCTTTTCTTTCCTTTAGAAGGCAATTGGTGAATAACAGAAAAAAAATCGATATCTGTCAAAATTGTACCGAAGGGTGTAGTAAAGATAATGCGCTTTTTTCTTCCGGAGTATTCACATTCGTCAATCCCTCAGGGTCAAAAGCAGTTACTAAAGATATATGATTATTTTTTAATATGTTTAATAAGCTATAATTACCTTCTTTATATTGCTTTTCCATGAAGGGGAATGCGGAGGGTTCCCAAATGCCGATTAAAGGTTCTGGAAAATCATGATTGGAAGATTTAAAAACGGTGGCAATGCCCTTTACATCTCTTTCTTTTAACAGTTGCGCTATATTTTTTACAGAAAATAGGGGTAAATCACAAGGAATAACCAACCAGGCTGAATTTGGATGGGTTAAAAAAGCAGAAATCAAGCCACTCATTGGACCTTTGGAAGGGACAAGATCAATTAACGGATTGTATCCATCCAGGTTATCTGATAATTGAACTTCCTGACAGGAGATATATGTTTTTTCGCAAAAGGGGGCCAACAATTTCGCCAGATAGATACGGTGTTCCAAGCCAAAGTAGGAAATGAGACCTTTATCTTCTCCCATCCTGGTACTTTTACCACCGGCAAGAACCAAACCATATAGCGGATATCCCATCTAACCTTCCTTTGAGAGATAAGACGATTTACCTCCTGTTTTTGAAATAAGGCTAATTTCTTTAATCATCATTTCCTGAGAAAGGGCTTTGCACATATCATAAATGGTGAGTGCGGCAATGCTTGCCCCGGTAAGCGCCTCCATTTCAACGCCTGTTTTTCCTGTTACTTTGACCGTGCAATCAACCCATATTTCATTTTCCCCTTGTACATAAATATTCACATCACATTTTTCAATAGGAAGAATATGACATAAGGGAATCAAGTCAGCTGTTTTTTTTGCCCCCATAATACCCGCCAGCATAGCGGTTTGAAATACAGCTCCTTTTTTGGTTTTAAAATTATTTTCTTTTAAAAAAGGCATAATATTCGGGGGCATATAAATTTTTGCCCTGGCTACCGCCTCTCGTTGCGTGACAGATTTGTCACTCACATCAACCATATTTGGATTATCATGATCATCAAGATGGGAAAAGGACATAAACGGAAGATTAGTTTTGTAATTTAAATGGCCAAAAAGTGAAAAATTGCCCGGCTTGAAATTCAGTTTCATTTTCGGGTAATTCAATGAATCCATCGGCATCTAATAAATTGGCAAAATCGCCGGAACCATTTCCTGGCAGTGGATAGGCTTCTAAAATATGTGTTTCTGGGTTAGTTGTTACTTTTACAGGCACAAAAAACGTCAGAGGGGTGTTAAAAACTATAGTTTTCAACAATTTGACTTTCGGTTGAATGGAATGTGCTAAACCTAAGCTTTCTTTTAACCAGGGAATGAGGTATCGGGTGACACAAAGGAGGGTAGATACGGGATTACCTGGAAGAGCAAAGACCCGGGTTTTCTCATTGGAGCCAAAAAAGAATGGTTTTCCGGGTCGTTGGGACACCTTATGAAAAAACGACTGTATGCCTGCCTCTTTTAATGCTTTAGGGATATAGTCGAATTTACCAGCCGATACTCCTCCACTTAGTACAATCAGTTCGTAATTATCGAGGAGTTCTTTTATTTTATGTTGAACATATTGTTCATTATCAGGTAAATGAATCATTTCAGCAGCAATCCCCCATTTTTTCAAAAAACTAAAAATGGCATAACTGTTCGAGATTCTTATTTGATGTGAAGCGGGAATTTCTGAAACAGGAACCAATTCATCTCCGGTGGAAACGATCACTGTTTTTGGATATTGCAGCACCTTTAAGGTAGATTTTCCAACCGATGCGGCAACGCTCAATTCAACAGGACCAAGTAATACCCCTTTTTTCATTAAAACAGTACCAGTAGATTTATCGGAACCACAGAGGTGAATATTCTGAAATGGTTCTACCAGACGGATATTAACGCTGGCCATTCCCTCCGAAATGGTAATATCTTCGATACGGATGACCACATCTGTATTTTCGGGCAAAATAGCGCCAGTCATAACTTCTACACAATGCCCATTATTCAATAACCGATAAGGTTCATCCCCTGCAGCTTGTACTTTTTCAATGGGAAAATCTCTTGTCCCTGTGGAAAAGGTATTAAAACTAATGGCTATTCCGTCCATGGTAACCCTGTTGAATGGTGGGAATGGCCTGTCAGCCAAAATATTCTCATCGAGAACCTTTCCCAAAGCTTTGGTTAATGGAACGTCAGTACTTTTTAAGCTCAATTTATTGGACAGTACGAGCTGATAAGCTTCGGTTACAGTTATCATGTAGTGGGTGAAACAGTTATTACAGATGATTTATAAATAGGAGTTTGGCTGGTTTTAGCTGTGTGCTGAATGGAAATGAGGGCATTGGCCTCCGGAAAATAGGTTGCAATACATCCTTTTGGAATGGGATACGGAACAACACTAAAACCAGATAATTGAAGCGTGTCAGGTGAAAAAGGGTTAGAAAGATTCACCTTCTGTTTCGGTTTCAATCCTAAAGCATCCATATCTTTTTTATTCATCATGACTATTTTCCGGTCATTTTTAATGCCTCGGTACCGGTCGATCAGACCATAAATGGAGGTATTGAATTGGTCATGACTTCGAATGGTCATCATTCGGAACGATCTGTCTGGCAAAGAAAGGTCTGGCACCTCATTAATGGTAAACTGAGCCTTGCCGGAAGGAGTAGGAAAGGTTTTTTCCCTTAGAGAATTAGGTAAGATAAAGCCTCCTTTTTTTCGTAACCTGGTATTAAAATCTTGAAAACCAGGTATTACCTTTTCAATCACTTCCCTGACTTCATCATAATTAGCAGCCCATGATTTCCATAAAGTTTTAGTCTCCGTCAAGGTATGTCGGGCAATGCCTGCCACTATGTCGGGTTCGCTTTTAAGATGAGGAGAACAAGGGGGCAATACTCCTTTAGAGGATTGTACAATACCCATAGCATTTTCCGTACTCACTAACTGAATATTGCCATTGGACACATCCTTTTCTGAACGAGCCAGACAAGGGAGAATAAGTGCCGTTTCTCCGGTTTCTATATGGCTTCTATTTAATTTGGTTGAAATTTGAACTGTTAATTTACATTTTTGTAGGGCTCTGGCAGTAAATGAGGCATCAGGAGCAACACTCGCTAAATTTCCTCCCAAGCTAACAAATACCTTTGCTTTACCGCTTTCCATAGCTTTTATGGCTTCAACAACGGTGTAACCCCGTTTCTCGGGAGGGGTAAAACCTGCTGTTTCCTTTAAATTTTTCAGGAATAATGTGGAGGGTGCTTCTGTTATACCCATGGTCCTGTCTCCTTGCACATTGCTATGTCCACGAACGGGGCAAGGTCCGGAGCCTTCCTTTCCGAAAGCGCCTTTCACAAGAAGCAGATTTATAACTTCCTGAATATTTTCAACGGCATTTTCATGTTGTGTTAACCCCATAGACCAGCAGATAATCATCTTTTCTGATTTCCGGATCATCTCTGCTGCTTGTTTAATCAGCGCTCTTTCCACACCCGAAGCATCGGCAAGGGTATTAAAATCTTGTTGTAACAAATGATTGGCAAACGCTTCATATCCTTCCGTGTTTTCATAGATAAAAGGAATGTCAAAAGCGGCATCAGGCCTTTTCCTTTCCTCATAAAACAGGAGCTGAAGGATGGCTTTCAACAGAGGAACATCTCCGTTGATGGTAACGGGTAAATATAAATCGCTAAGAATGGTTCCTTTACCAAAAACCTTTAACAGTTTTTTTGGATTTTTAAAAGCAGAGAGACCTGCTTCGGGAATAGGATTAATACTGATGATTTTCCCTCCATTCTTTTTGCATTTTTCTAAAGACGTTAGCATTCTTGGGTGATTACTCCCTGGATTTTGTCCTAAAATGATAACCAGATCCGTTTTTTCAAAATCATTCAGCGTAACGCTTCCCTTTGAAACGCCAATCGTTTTCATCATAGCTTTGGCTGACGACTCATGGCATAAATGGGAACAATCGGGTAGATTATTCGTGCCAAATTCCCGAGCAAACCATTGATACATAAAGGCAGCTTCGTTGCTGGTTCTGCCAGAAGTATAAAAAACAGCCTCATCGGGCGAAGAAAGGGTCTTAAGATTTTTTGCAATCAAGGCAAAGGCTTCTTCCCAGGCAATAGGGGTGTAATGCGTGGCACCAGGTAACTTTACCATGGGTTCGGCTATTCTACCTAATTTCCCAAGTTCCATTTCCGTTTTGCTCTTCAATTCATCAATGGAATGATTTATAAAAAAATCGGCATAGATCGTTTTTGAATCAGCTTCCGTGGCTATTGCCTTTATTCCATTTTCACAATACTCTCCAAAGGGGGTTCTCTCATCGTCAGGGTCGGGCCAGGCACAACCTGGACAATCGAATCCATCAAATTGATTCATTTTCCGCATGACGCGGGTCGATTTCCCCGGGCC
>BJGN01000058.1 GCA_014190515.1 Bacteroidota bacterium | reverse complement strand
GGTTGGAGAAAGACTGGCTCAGTTATTGCGATGTGATGCAGCAATGGTTACCTCGGGTGCTGCCTCTGCTATCACTTTAGGCACAGCGGGTGTTTTAACTGGCCTTGATACATCTAAAATAGATAAAATACCGGGGGATTTATCTGGTATGAAGTCTGAGGTGATTATTCAAAAATCACATCGGGTGGGATATGATCACGCCATTAGAAATACGGGAATTAAATTAATCGAAGTGGAAACTCTGGCACAGTTCGAGAGGGCTGTTTCGGAAAAAACAGCAATGTTTTGGTTCCTTAATTATGCCAATCCTGTTGGTCATATTAAAGATAAAGAATTTGTTGCCCTTGGAAAAAAATATGGTATTCCTACTTTCAATGATTGCGCTGCTGATGTTCCTCCAGTTGAAAATCTTTGGAAATATACCGATATGGGCTTTGACCTGGTCGCTTTTTCAGGCGGCAAAGGTCTGCGGGGGCCTCAAAGTGCAGGTCTGCTTCTAGGCAGGAAAGATTTAATCCAGGCAGCAAGGGCAAATGCTGCGCCTAACGGAAATACCATAGGAAGAGGTATGAAAGTAAATAAGGAAGAGATGCTTTCCCTTTTAGTTGCCGTGGAAAATTATCTCGCTAAGGATTTTGAATCCGAATGGAAAATGTGGGAAGATCAAATTAATCATATTCATAGCGTGGTCTCTTCGGTTCCTGGCGTAAAAACGGAAATTCATATTCCGGAAATCGCCAATCATGTGCCTTCTATTCGCTTGTATCTTGATGCACAAAAATTAAGACACTCACCTGATAGCCTTCGTATTGCACTAAGAAATGGTCACCCGTCTATTGAAACAGTGGGAGGTAGCGATTCCCTTGATATGACAACCTGGATGTTAAATCCTGGGGAAGAAAGAATAGTTGCACGACGAATAAAAGAAATTTTATTAACTTAGTGTTTATTTTTAAAAAAAGGATTGAAAATGAAATATTGGTCTTGTTTGTTTGTTGTCATTTTAACTCATTTTAGTATGGAGGCACAGGAGAATTATAATCCTGAGGAGAAATTGAAAGCGTTGGGTATTACTCTACAGGCGCCTTCAAGTCCCGTGGCAAATTATGTCAATGTGGTTCGCGTGGGAAATTTATTGTTCCTCTCCGGGAAAGGTCCGCAACTGTCTGATGGTACTTTTATTACTGGTAAAGTAGGAGAGAATCTGACTATTCAACAGGGCTATGATGCCGCGCGATGGACAGGTATCAGTCAGCTGGCTGTCTTAAAAGCTGAGCTTGGTGATTTGAAAAATGTGAAAAGGATTGTGAAAGTATTGGGTATGGTTAATTCAACAGCTTCCTTTACCGATCATCCTAAAGTTATAAATGGATTTTCAGACCTGATGGTCGCCGTCTTTGGTGAAAAAGGAAAACATGCCAGGTCTGCCGTTGGTATGGGCTCTTTGCCCAATGATATTGCTGTCGAAGTGGAATTGATTGTTGAAGTTGAAAATCCTTAATTTTGTCAGTAATTGTTCCTAATTGGCGCGATTTTCATAGCCTTTACTCGAAATCCTTAACAGAAAATGTCATTCCCTTTTGGGAAAAATATAGTCTCGATGATGTGGACGGCGGTTACTTTACTTGTCTCCTTCGCGACGGTAACGTTTTTGATACAGATAAATTTATCTGGCTACAGGCCAGAGAAGTCTGGATGTTCGCAAAATTGTTTAACGAATGGGAGGCTAATCCTTCCTGGCTTAAAATAGCCATTCATGGTGCTGATTTTCTTGAAAAATTTGGAAGAAATGAAGATGGTGACTGGTATTTTTCGTTAAGAAAAGATGGAAAACCACTGGTTAGTGCCTACAATATTTTTTCCGATTGTTTCGCTGTAATGGCTTTTGCTCAATTGGCCAAAGCTTCGGGGGAAGATAGATATGCCCAAATAGCCATTCAATCCTTTGAACGTATTCTTCAAAGACAAGCCAATCCTAAAGGAAAATTCTCAAAAGCTATTCCTGAAAATAGAGCGCTCAAGAATTTTGCCCTCCCGATGATTCTTTGCAATCTGGCTCTGGAATTGGAAAGTCTGTCCGATACCTTCGATATTGAATCCTTGATTGATACTTGCGTAAATGAGGTCATGGTCGATTTTTACAACGAGGAATATGATATTACGCTGGAGAACGTGAAATCTGACGGTTCTTTTTCTGATACTTTTGAAGGACGTTGTGTGAATCCGGGGCACGTAATTGAAAGTATGTGGTTCATCATGGATATCGCAGAAAGAAGGCAGGATAAAACGTTAATGAAACTGGCCGTCGATAGAACTATTCGTACTTTATCCTATGGCTGGGACGAAAAATACGGTGGCATCCTTTATTTTATGGATGTGAAAAATTATCCTCCTCAGGCATTGGAATGGGATCAAAAATTATGGTGGGTGCATATGGAATCCTTGATTGCCTTACTTAAAGGGTACAAACATACAGGAGATTCTCGCTGTTTAGATTGGTTTAATAAAGTGCATGAATATACATGGTCTCATTTTCCCGATGCTGAATTTGGTGAGTGGTTTGGCTACCTTAACAGACAGGGAGAAGTTCTTCTGCCTCTGAAAGGAGGTAAATGGAAAGGCTGTTTCCATGTTCCCAGAGGTCTGTTTCAATGTAGTAAAATTTTAGCAAAGTTAGCAAATCCTGTTATCGGTTAATCTTTGCAATAAGCTGTCAAAGAATATAGACAGGGTTTAGGAAAACAATCCATCTCTTCATTTATAATCGTATCTTCATCTTACTACTGAAGTATGAGGCATAAGTTGATTTAATAATACTTACCAATGGATTTACCATTAAAGAATCGGTATTTTATCAATATAAAAGTTGAATGTTGTATAGTGGTAAAATAATTTTATACCTTAGCTTCACAATATAATTTATAGTCTTGGAACCATTGAAATTTACTGTAGGTATTGATATTGGAGGCACAAATACTAAATTGGGTTTAGTTGATTCCGAGGGACATTTACTTAGAAAAGTTAATTTTTCTACTAATCCTCTATTGAGTTTTGCAGATTACCAAATACTTTTAACCAGTGCCTTGGAGGAAGTTTCTCATGACATTAAAAGGGAAAACTTACTTGGTGTTGGAATGGGGGTGCCAGGTGCCAACGGCAAAACTGGTAGCATTCCGGAAGCTGCCAATATCCCATTTTTAACGGAAATTCCTCTGCAAAGTGTCTTGGCAAAGCAATGGAACTTACCTGTTTTTGTCGCTAAAGATGCCAACGCCGCTGCTATAGGTGAAATGTTGTTCGGTAGCGCCAAAGGAATGAATCATTTCATTTTACTTACTTTAGGTACTGGTTTGGGATCCGGCTTAGTTATAAATGGAAAAATTGTGTCAGGTTCTCATGGCTTAGCTGCTGAGTACGGTCATTCTGTTTTAGTCAAGAATGGTAGGTCGTGTAATTGCGGTCAACGAGGTTGCTTTGAAACTTATGTCTCCGCGACAGGTCTGAAAAGAACGGCTATTTCTTTGTTGGCAAAATCCAATCAGCAGAGTATTTTACGGGACATACCACCCAATCAACTCGATGCCCAAAAAATAGCGGAAGCTTCAGAAAATGGAGATGGGATAGCTAAAAGGGCTATAAAGAAAACCGCACAGTGGCTAGGTTTGAAAATGGTCGACCTGGTAGTGCTCACCGATCCCGAAGTAATTATTTTAGCGGGTGGACTTTCTAACATCGGAGATTATTTTCTACACACCGTAAGAGAGTCACTAGATAATAAGTTGTTGCCTATGTTTAAAGGTAAAGTTAAAGTAGTATATTCAAGTTTGGGGAGTGATGATGCAGCTATACTAGGTGCGGCTTCCTTGGTAATGAATTTAAAAAACTAATATTCTTTTATTTTTAAGTATTTCTCACTAACCTTTTTACTTATGAAGAAGCATTTATTCCTTTTAGGAGTGCTTTTGAGTTGTTGTTCCTTTGGAGCTTTAGCACAAGCATCAATTCGGGGAACAGTGACCAGTCCCGATGGAGAACCCATCATAGGTGCCAATGTCATCGAATTAGGTACTAATAATGGCACAGCTACTGACCTTGACGGCAACTATCTATTAAAAGTAGGGTCTAACGCCATACTGGAATTCACCTATACGGGATATGTTTCCCAGAAATTTACAGTGGGTACTCAGACAATCATTAATGTTACCCTGACTGAAGGGGTCGAGCTTAGCGAAATTATAGTTACTGCTTTAGGCATCTCCCGGGAAAAGAAATCATTGACTTATGCTACACAAGCCATTCAGGGAGGTCAGCTAACCCAGGTTAGAGATGCTAACTTTGCTAATACTTTACAAGGTAAAGTAGCAGGATTAATTGTTACCAATGCTTCATCTGGTGTGGGTGGTGCCACACGCGTAAATCTAAGGGGAAATCGCTCTATTCAAAGTAGCAATAATGCGCTCTTTGTCATTGATGGTGTTCCCGTCGATAACTCAACGCCCGGTCAAGTGAGTGACGATTTTGGTGGTTACAATGGAAGTGACGGGGTCGCAAATATTAATCCTGATGATATTGAATCTATTAGTATCCTTAAAGGTGCCGCTGCCTCAGTGCTTTATGGTAGCCGTGCAGCCAATGGTGTCATTTTAATTACAACTAAAAAAGGTGGTACCGGAGCTATTTCTGTCGATGTGAATTCAGGGGCTCAATTTGATGCTCCCTTAACTTTGCCTTATCTTCAAAATGAATACGGGCAGGGAAATGGAGGTGTTTTTGGTGCCAGAGCCAGTGCTAGCTGGGGACCAAAAATGAATAATCAAGCAGTAATTGATTGGACAGGGAAGGCTCAAAGTATGGAGCCTCAACCAAATAATATTTCCGATTTCTTCCAAATTGGAACTTCTTTTAATAATTCTGTGGGAATTAAAGGTGGTTCAAATAAAATACAGTCTTATTTTTCATTCACTAATAATCAGGCAGCCGGTGTTGTACCAGGAAATACACTCGACAGAAATACCGTCAATCTTCGCATTTCCACTAATCTAAGTAAAAAGTTTTCTACCGATGCTAAAGTTACTTATGTGAATCAAATCCTGAATAATAAATTAAGATCAGGGGAAGAGAGTTCGGAAGTAATGAACCTCTACAAAACACCAAGAAGTATTCGTATTGAAGATATGCAAAATTATGAGTCTGAGGCAGGTGTACCCACTTACTGGACGTCCTCCTCCATTTATATGAATCCTTACTGGACGATAAACAGAACTTCTTCCGATGAGGAAAGAACCCGAACTACCGGACTTGTTTCTGCAACTTATCAGATAAATGACGATATGAAGGTTTTAGCCAGAGTGAGTTTGGACCAATACACCGATAGAGGTGAAAATACTTTTTATAATAATACCTTGCTTTTTGCATGGCCAGGCGGAACTTTTCAAAAATATTTCCGTCAGGTGCAGGAAAGGAATGCTGAGCTTTTGCTTATTGGTAATAAAAAAATCAATAGTAATCTTAAACTTTCCTATACTTTCGGTTTAGCTGATGTAGCAAGAAAATCAGATTTTACACAAACAAGCGCCAACGGACTTTTAGTGCCAAATAAATTTGATCTTGGCTTTGCACGAAACCTGGCCGTAGGTACTGGTTTTGTCGAAAGAGATTTGCAATCCGTTTTTGGTTCAGTACAGGTAAGTCTTAAAGATTATTTATACCTTGATGTAACAGCGAGAAATGACTGGTCTTCAACCTTACCAGCCCCTCATTCTTATTTTTATCCATCGCTGGGTCTTACCGCGGTATTATCAGATATGGTTGAATTACCTTCTTTTTTTAGCTTCGCGAAATTTAGAGGTTCTTATTCCCGCGTGGGTAACGATGCAGCTCCTTATTTGTTGACGCAAACCTATAGCTTTAGTCAAGGGGGTGTCGGTGGATTTATTAATAGAGATGGTACTCAAGCTATTAGTGACCTTAAACCAGAACTTACTACTTCCCTCGAATTTGGTTTTGATGGTCGCTTTTTTGATAACCGTATTGGTTTAGATGTAACTTTTTATAAAACTAATTCCATAAATCAGTTATTAAGTCTTCCTTTAGCCCCAGCCTCCGGGTTTTCTAATCAATATATTAATGCCGGGGATATTGAAAATTCAGGCGTTGAACTTACTTTAACGGGTTGTCCTATTAAGAAAGACTATTTTTCCTGGGATATTACCTTGAACTATGCCAGAAACGTGAATACTATTATTTCACTTCATCCCGATATTAAACAAACTTTTCTTTCAAGTGGATACGGCAGAACAGCAGGTGTTTTAGTTAAAGAGGGTGGTGCTTACGGTGATTTATATGCCGATGGTTGGGCCAGAACCCCTAGCGGTCAATTTATTATGGATGGCGCGGGAAAACCCGTAGTATCTTCAACACAGGTATTTTTGGGCAATTTTAATCCCAAGTTTACGCTCGGTTTGAATAATGCCTTTGCTTTTGGTAAAATAAGCCTTAATGTATTAGTGGATGCAAGAATTGGCGGAATAATGACCTCAGGATCTGATGCAAATCTTGCTTTTGACGGTAGTACACGCTATACAACGGCTTACAGAGAGGGTGGTTGGGTAATACCTGGCGTGACATTAAGGAACAATGAATATACCCCAAATACTACACCTATAAATGCGGAAACCTTCTGGACTACCGTTTCTAACGGACGTTATTCATGGGGGCAGATTTTTACCTACGATGCGACCAATGTGCGCATTCGGGAAGCTGCCGTTGGGTATGATTTTACCATAAACAATAGTTTTGTCAAAAAGGCAAAATTATCCATCGTAGTAAGAAATTTGTTTTTCCTGTCTAAGGGAAATGCCATCATTGATATTCCCGGTATTCCTACACGTAAAATGTGGTTTGACCCCGACGTGAATCTGGGTGCTGGTAACTATCAGGGAGTTGAATACGGTACCTTGCCTTCAGCGCGCAGTATTGGCTTGAATCTTATTCTTTCTTTCTAAATCAAATGTTCATGAATACGTTTATCAAAAATTACCGCGTGGCCGTACTTTGTAAGATGACTGCCATCGTAGTGTCGGTGAGCTCGTGTACGCAGGATTTTGAAGAACTTAATACGGACAAGACAAAACTTACCGTACTAACTTCTACAGAATTACCTTATCTTTTTTCAAAGGCTCAGTCTGCTTCCTCCTACGCATATTGGCGCTATCAGGTAGCTCAAAATCTATTTTCAGATTTATATTCTCAATATTTCGCTACCTCTGCTACTTATTTTCCTTCAGATAGATATAATATCCGATTTGATTGGTTGCAATGGCATTGGATTCCAATATATACTGAAGCTGTTCCTCAGTTGAAAACCTTGTTAAAGGTAACTGATGCGAATTCTGCTGAAAATGCATTAGCCAAAATAATGTGGGTGTATGCTTTCCATCGTCTGACTGACTACTACGGACCCGTACCCTATTTTAAGGCGGGTGAACCGGCCAGTAGCGTAGCTTACGATGGTCAGAAAGAAATTTACTATGATATGTTCACCAAATTGGATGAAGCTGTAAAAGTACTAAATGCCAATAATGGAAAAACGCCTTATGGTAGCTTCGACTTGATGTATAATGGTGATGTCAGTAAATGGATCAAATTTGCCAATACCCTCCGTCTTCGCTTAGCCTTGCGTATTTCAAAAGTGGAACCTGCAAAAGCTAAATCGGAAGCGGAATCAGCCGTTTCTTCCGGTGTTATGTTAACAACGGCTGACGATGCCTATATGCTGAAAAGTGAAAATGGAGGTGATTTTAACGGTCTCGCAGGTATCTCTGGTTGGAATGAATTTCGTATGAGTGCCTCAATGGAGTCAGTGCTCAAAGGGTATGGAGATCCCAGAATGGCTGTTTATTTCCAACCTGCCGTGGGTACAGGTAAATATGATGGCCTCAGAAATGGGCTACTTCCATCTCAATTGAATATATCAGGGAATGGAAATGACGATAATTCTAATGTGGGAACGCGTTGGACAAAATGGTCTGGTTCCTCTTGGGGGGGACAAAATACCACACCACAAAATATTATGCATGCCGCTGAAGCTTATTTCCTTCGGGCTGAAGGTGCCTTAAATGGTTGGAATATGAAAGGTGCAACTCAGGATTTATACGAGAAAGGTATTGAAACTTCTATGCGTCAGTGGGGGATAAATGATGCTGCGGCTATTGCCGCCTATCAGAAAAGCGCCGCTACACCAATCCCTCCAATGGATGGAATTAATTCTCCTGCAATGGCTTCCATTTCAGTTAAATGGGGTGGAACTGTAGCCGTTCAAAGAGAACAAATTGGTACTCAAAAATGGCTCGCTCTTTTTCCTGATGGGATTGAAGCCTGGGCGGAGTTTCGTCGTACCCGCTTTCCAAAACTTTACCCTGTCGTAAATTCCGATAACGCGGATTTGCCTTCAGGTACTTTTATTAGAAGAATTCCCTTCCTGGTGCTTGAGAAAAATACTAACGCTGCAGCCGTTAAGGCAGCAGAAGCCCTATTGGGTAGTCCCGACAAACCAACTACGCCGCTTTGGTGGGATAAAAATTAATTTGTAATTTAATTACCATCTTTTGCCTTTTCATTCATAGGAATTATTGCAGAAAATGGCTATTTTTCATTTATATAAATTTAAGTATAATGAATTTTGAAAGAAGAAATGAAGGTGACGCATTTGGATTTACTTACGATGATGATAAAAAGTCAAAAAAAGTAGCTTTACCTAAAAAAGAAAAGAAAAAAACGGAGGGTAAGGCAAAAGCTATCCCTAAGAAAAAGGAATAATTTTTTTCTTAGGATAGCTCCAAATAATTTATGTTTCTTGGAAAAATGTCTTCATTCTGTGGCAATAATGATGCCGCTTATTCCATGAAGGGAGATTTTTCAGGTGATGGAAAAGGAGGGTTTTATTATTTACCTCAATCAAAAAGTAACCTCAATGTATCAGGTTAATTTTCTCCGAAATAATGATTTTCCACTAATGTATAAAGTTACACATCAGTAAAATGATATTTAAATACGTTAAAACAAGAAATAATTACTAATGCAGCTCTTCCGGTCGGGTAAGTGAGGATAAAACAGCTTTGTAGATAGTATGGATATTTGGAGAAGACTCCAGGACTGATTCAATGATAACCAGATGATTAAAAAAACTATCAGGTTCATATTTGTGCATTATATAATCGATAAGAAACTGTTTTTCTTCAAAAAGATCTTTACATTTTAGCAGGTGGAACAACTCTGTTCTGGGGTCAAAAGAGATAAGTAGGTAATTGGTGTCGGGAATAAGCAATACCAAAGGATATTCCAGATAATCACTTTTGCTCACCAACCCCAGACTGACTAAATTTATTTCAAAAAAGGTGTAATACATCTTTTTTGCGGGAAAATTTTTTCCTGCAAAGTATTCCTTCATGGAATCTATTTTCCTGTCAATTTGGTGAATAGGTATATTATCCATATTCAAAGTGCTATAATCTATCCAGTTTTCAGTTTTTAAATCATAAAACTCTACCTTGCCAATCCTTAGTTTGTAATCAAATCTTTTATTCCCTGGTACCACATACCCTGGATAAAAATAAGTGTATCCATGATTTTTTGCATAGTTAATTTCCGCGAGCAGGGTAAAATAACCGAGGCTATATTTCTCATAATCGGGATGGTACATAGCAAAAATGCTGGCTATAGAATTGAAGCCGCGGTCAAAAAAGCTACAGGCAATTAAATTTCCCTGGTCATAAACGGCAATTTCCCAAGTGTCGTAGATACTTTCTTCAGAAAATTCGAGCAACATATCATTAAGATTTGGAGCCAAATTACCATCAAAATTTTCGGCGTAAATGTCGTACAGATAATCTTTTTCGTCATTTATCTCAGCAGGCCTTACAATAATATTAAATTGTGAGGTGATTTTATTTAAGAGTTTACGATTAGTGCCTTTAAATTGATAGTTTAAAAGGGGTAAACGTATCCATAGCGCGGAGTAAACATTGGAACCAAAAAACAGGAAGTGGGTGGTAAAAATAACTTGCCCCATTCTATACCAACCTTTCTCAAGGTATTGGTCTAATTCCCAAAGGTTTAAATTTTCCGGATAATGTTTATCTGCAAACATATTTATCATTTAACCAAATGAGGCTAATTCACCCCCATTTTTAAATAAAGCATCTACCTTATTCGATACATTAGCATCGATTATTAAAGGAGGTGCGTGATGTGGTTTTATCCGGGCATCGAATATCAGCGTTCCCTTACAGCCCCAGTGTTTATTCTCTGTAAATGCATGTACCCCATGAATATCGTGAGAAGGATTGGTTCTTGTAAAAGTAGCCCATATAAAATTGGAGACGTTATAGCTCAGGAAATCACTGTTGTCACAAAGAATACAAAGGGGAAAATCGTGTAAATCGTAGTTTTCGAGAAAGCCACTAAGAGCGGCATGGTCTGTGTAACTGTCTTGATTTTTAAAGCCTGGAGCTTCTACGGCAAAAACACCTGGAATGATAACCTTAGGCTTAGAAAAACCTGGTGGTAAAGCATTAAAGGGAGGCAGCGTAGTTCCCAGACTTCGTAATTTAGGTCCACAGGCAGCAATGATTACCTTAGATCCGGCATTCCAACCATCACCGGAATAGTCAAGAGTATCAATAGTTGTTTTAGTTTGAAAATGCAGATCTCGAGTCCAGTCAGTTCTTTCTAAAATATGTGAGAGAAAAGGAACATAATCGTGAGCATCTAAATGAGGGTTATCGGAACCGTCGGCAATAAATAGAAATTTTGCCAATGATGTCTGTCCAGAGCCTAATATACGATTTGCCTGGATAAGAATTTCTTCAGGTCTTTTTTCTCTAAAAGGCATATATCGCTCACTTCCAATAGCTAATAAAAGTGGATGCACCCCAGCGTCATCGACTGCGTGAATTTGTTTTACTCCGGGAAATTCTCCGGAAGTTAAATCTTTTACCAATTCATGAATTAAATAACCAAAACTTGAATCTTCCTGCGGCGGCCTGCCCACTACAGTAAAATGCCAGATTGGATTTTTTCTATGCCAAACATGCTCTACCTCCATGACGGGAAAAGGATGTTCTAAACTATAATATCCCAAATGATCGCCAAAAGGTCCCTCCGGTTTGGTAGTATTTTTCCTTATTATCCCCGTAATTACAAAATCTGCATCACCTGAGACTACATAATCATCTTTCCAGGCATATTGGAATCTTCTTCCAGCCAAAAGTCCGGCAAAAGTCATTTCACTTAGTCCCTCAGGCAAAGGCATAATGGCTGAAAAGGCGTGTGAAGGAAGACCTCCAACAAAAATGGATACTCTGAAAGGTTCCTCCAATGTATTATATTCCGTGTGATGAACGCCAATTCCGCGGTGTAATTGATAATGAAGTCCAATTTCTTTGTCTTGTACATATTGATTACCAGATAATTGAACTCTATACATTCCAATATTGGATTTCATCATATTTTTTCCACCAGGAGGTAATGAGAAGACCTGGGGAAGAGTGATGAAGGCCCCACCATCCATAGGCCACGATTTTATCTGTGGTAACTGGCTAATCGTTGTTTTACCCCATGTGCTGGCGGGGAAAAACGTTTTTTGAGGTAATGCCGTTAATGCCGTGAAAGGAGCTTTCCAATATCTCAATGGATTGCGCAAAAAATTCGTTGGATCAGCTTTTAGTTCAATGATTTTTTTTACGTCTGCTAAAGTATCTTTAAACAAAAACTCAGTGCGTTTTATGGTTCCATACAAATTAGAAAGTGCTGGAAACGGGCTACCCATCACATTTTCAAATAATATAGCTGGCCCACCCTGATCATATATTCTTCGATGGATTTCTGCCATCTCCAAATTTGGATCAACAGGAGATTTAATACGAATAAGTTCTTTATTTTTTTCGAGATCTGCTACACAAGACCACATATTCTTATATCCCATGGCGATAATTTAACTCAATGATAATTTTTTAAGGATAACTTTTCAGCCAAAAAAGGAGCTGTTGGGGAATCGAGGCAATGAACTAAATCTTCAGGAGTACCCTGGAAAACTAAATTACCCCCCATTTTTCCACCTTCCGGACCTAAATCAATTACCCAGTCCGCCGACTTTATGATTTCCATATTGTGTTCAATAACTAAAACGGTATGGCCTTTTTCCACTAGAGCTTGCAAGGCTTCCAATAATTTACTTATATCGTGGAAATGAAGCCCCGTTGTAGGTTCGTCAAAAATAAATAAATATTTTTCTGTCGTTTTTTCCTGCCCTAAAAATGAGGCTAATTTTACTCGTTGTGCTTCTCCACCAGAAAGGGTATTTGACGACTGGCCTAAGCAAACATAACCAAGACCAACTTGCATCAGAGGGTTTAGCTTAGTGATAATCTCCTTTGAATCTTTGAAAAATACTAATGATTCCTCAATGGTCATTTTTAGAATATCGTAAATATTTTTTTCACGGTAACGTACTTCAAGCACTTCATTTTTAAAACGTTTTCCCCCACAACTTTCACATTCCAAACGCATATCGGCTAAAAACTGCATTTCAATAACTTGTTCACCTTCACCTTTGCAAGTATCGCAGCGGCCGCCGTCCACATTAAATGAAAAGTGCTTTGCCTTATAATCCCGCAGTTTTGACAAAGGTTGACTGGCCATAAGTTCTCTGATGGCATCATAGGCTTTGACATAAGTTACCGGGTTAGATCTCGATGATTTACCAATAGGATTTTGGTTTACCATTTCCACCTGGCTTATTTTTTTTAAATCACCACTTAAAGAAGAAAAAGAGCCTACTGATTTTACACCTACCTCACCTAATGCAGCTTTCAACGCAGGGAATAAAATATGTTTAACCAGTGTCGTTTTACCTGAACCGGACACACCGGAAACAACAATAAAAGTATTTAATGGAAAGGTTACGGTTATATTTTTTAAATTATGATGGGTGGCACCATGCATAATTATTTTGTCTATGCCCTTTCTTCTGAATGACGGAATGGGGATAGATAAGCGGCCTGTTAAATATCCGGTCGTTAAACTCTCTGAAGCTTCAGTATAAATATTTTCGTAGGCACCTGCAAAAATTACCTCACCTCCATGCACTCCAGCATGAGGTCCAATATCAATTAAATATTCAGATTCTTTTATAATATCTTCCTCATGTTCGACAATTAATACCGTATTTCCGAGGTTTTTCAAATGTTTGAGAACATTTACCAATCTTTTTGAATCTCTCGGATGAAGTCCAACGCTAGGTTCGTCGAGAATGTATAGTGAATCGGTTAGATTACTTCCTAAAAGTCTGGTTAAATTGATTCGTTGAGTTTCCCCACCACTTAAGGTGGCGGAAATTCTATTTAGGGTTAAATAGCTGAGCCCAAGTAAATTCATGAATTTGAGTCTTGTCCTTAACTCGTGCAATAGTCTGGCTGATACCTTAGTATCCGTTTCTGATAACTGGATAGATTCAAAAAAAACAGCCAGTTCATCAATGGGCATATCCACTAAATCACCGATGGTTTTACCGTCAATCTGCACATAAAGCGCTTCTTTTCTCAATCTGGAACCTTCACAGGCAGGACAAACTGTCTTTCCGCGGTATCTGGAAAGCATCACCCTGTTTTGAATTTTATAATTTGCGGCTTCCAATTCCTCAAAAAAAGCGTTGATTCCACGAAAACTTTTACTGCCAGACCAAAGTAAATTTCGATGTGTTTTTGAAAGTTCAGCATATGGTTTATGAATAGGAAAATCGATAAGGGTAGCCAGAGAGATAAATTCTTCTAACCAAAGACCATTTTTTTCTCCTTTCCAACAAGCCACGGCACCTTCATAGATACTTAATGATTTATCAGGAATCACCTTTTCAGGATCGATACCCATCACCATACTAAATCCTTCGCAATTGGGACAGGCACCAAATGGATTATTAAAATTAAATAATTGGGGGGCAGGTTCAACAAAAGAAATACCATCTAATTCGAAACGGTTATTAAAATGCCTTAGTAACCCACCTGGACCAGTAACAAAACATTCACCTTCGCTCTCTGTGAATGCTGTATTTATTGAATCTGCAATTCTGCGCATAGATTCCTCAGAGGTATCTAAAATGAAGCGATCTATTAGAATCAGTAGATTTTTTTCCTTTAAATCTAGAATTTTACTTCCCAACATCAGGTCTTCCGAACCTATAAAATCTTGAATATCAGTGAGTGAGTCTTCATTTAAAATTCTTGTAAATCCTTTTTGTAAAAGTAAATCCAGCTCCTGAGCAAGACTTCGTTCTCCATATTTGTAGGGGAGGGGGATAAAAACCTGAACGGGGCTACCTTGAGGTATGGAAAGAATAAAATCTACTACATCGCTTACCTCGTGTTTTTTAACCAGTTCATTAGAAATAGGAGAGTATGTTTTTCCAATTCTGGCAAATAGTAGTCTAATATAATCATAAATCTCAGTCAACGTACCTACGGTTGATCTGGCATTGGAGACGCTCACTTTCTGTTGAATAGCAATGGCCGGACATATACCTTTGATGCTATCAACCTCAGGTTTTTTCATTCGACCTAAAAACTGTCTCGCATAAGAAGACAAACTTTCAACATATCGTCTTTGACCCTCAGCAAATAGAATATCCATCGTGAGCGATGATTTTCCAGAACCTGAAACGCCGGTGACGACAATTAATTTATTCTTAGGTATTGAAATGCTGATATTCTTTAAATTATTGGCCCGGGCTCCTTTAATTTCAATGGAATGGTCAACGATTTTTTTAAATTCAAGGCCTTTGTCTGTTTCAGTCTTTAGCTGGGTCATAAAATGTTTTTCATTCAACTTTTTCAATTAGCACAAAGCTAATACTTACTTACTTCTTATTGTCGAAAAATACAACAAAGGATTGGACGAAAGGATTAGTGAATATGAAAATTATTACTTTTAGTAGAGAAAAATGAAAAAATATTAAAAAAAATTAAATAGAGGTTGAAAAATTAAATATGTTTTCCTATATTTGTAATTCAATCTTTAAATCACTAAAACGCAATCTATCGGTAGCAAACTTCTACACTAAAGTAATTACGATTTTTAACGTAAACCAATTTAGGTATGACAGTTAATCCCATTAGTGATCAAGATCTCATTATGCTTTATTTAGGTGGTAGTGAGAGAGCTTTCGAAGAATTATTACTTCGCCACAAGCAAAAAATTTACGGCTCAATTTATCTTTTTGTAAAGGATTCTAACCTTGCTGAAGATATTTTCCAAGAGGTGTTCATCAAAATAATTGATACCCTTAGAAAAGGAAAATATAATCACGAAGGAAAATTTCTTCAATGGGCTCTCCGTATTTCTTATAATATGTGTGTGGACTATTTCAGAAGGAATAAACGCAAACCTAAAACAACTACTACTGATTCCTTTGACATTTTTGATGTCCTTCCTCTTTCCGATTTGAATGCGGAACAGGCTATGGTCAGAGATCAGACACATGACAAAATCAAGGATTTACTTGATTTATTACCTGAAGAACAACGGGAAGTAGTTATACTTCGACATTACGCAGACATGAGCTTCAAGGAAATTTCAAAACTTACCAGGGTAAGTATAAATACAGCTTTGGGTAGAATGAGATATGCCTTAATCAATATTCGTAAAATTATAGAAGAAAAGGAGTTAGTCCTGGTCTAAAAATAAAAAACGGGGCAACTAAAATAGTTGCTCCGTTTTTTTTTTGCTGATGAAAGCCTAAAATAAAAGGTCTTTTGGGCATTTATATTTAGACTGCACTCAAAGAATTTTTTTTTCCTATATCCCTACATTTTAGAAATTAACGCAATCATTACTTCAATAGAGCTACGCTTTCCGCATATTCACGGGCAAAATAAGTGATAATAATGTCCGCACCTGCTCTTTTGATACCCATTAATGTTTCTTCAATGGCTTTCTGACGGTCTAACCATCCATTCTGAGCCGCTGCTATGAGCATTGCACATTCACCACTTACATGATAAGCCGCAATGGGTATATTGGTATTAGTTTTTAATAAATGGATGACATCCAGGTAATGAAGGGCAGGTTTTACCATAATCACGTCAGCGCCCTCCGAAATATCCAGGTGAGCCTCTTTTAATGCTTCCTGTAAATTGGCAGGATTCATTTGATAGGTCTTTTTATCGCCTGCTTTTGGCGCCGAATCTAAGGCATCTCGAAATGGACCGTAAAAAGCACTGGCATATTTTGCTGTATAAGACATGATACCTGTATTGGTATATCCCTCATTGTCAAGATATTCCCTTATATATTGTATTCTGCCATCCATCATGTCAGACGGACCAATCATATCAAAGCCTGCTTCCGCTTGAGCTGCAGCCATTTTTGCTAAAACGGGTAAGGTCTTATCATTTAATATTTGACCGTCTTCCACCCAACCGTCGTGACCGTCAATAGAGTAGGGATCCATGGCAACATCACTAATGATGCAAGAGGATGGAAATTTCTTTTTAATGTTTCTCGCAGCTTTTAAATAAAAATTATCTTTTGAATAGCTATAAGAAGCACCTTTGTCTTTTAATTCTTCTGGAATGGCAGGAAAAATGAGAAATGTTTGTACCCCAACGGCCATACAGGCACCAATTTCCTCCAGCAAAAGGTCTTCAGAAAAACGGAATATGCCTGGGAGCGATTTTATTTCCAGTTTTATGTTTTCACCCGGGACTAAAAAAAGGGGTTGAATGAAGGAAGAAACCTGCAGATGATTCTCTTGCACCAAATTCCTTAGGGTAGGGGTCAAGCGATTGCGTCGTGGTCGTTGTAACATGGTTATTTGATTGTTTTTTCGGGAACAGGATCATATCCGTGTCCACCTAAAGGATGACAGCGACCTATGCGTTTCAATCCCATGGTTATCCCTTTACCCGGTCCCCAAATCTCAATGGCTCTCAACATAAAATGAGAACAGGTTGGGGTATAGGCACATTTAGGAGGAAATAAGGGAGATATGAACAGTTGATAAAAACGAATAGGAAGAATAAACAAGGATTTCATAGAAAAACATTAAGGACTAAACGTAAGTAATTCTTCTGTTTTAGCATTAGCAAAAATAACAGTTCCTTCCTTTTTATTTGGTCCGATGACATGAACCAGATTTTTTTGGTCGTCAAACTCTCCTATAAGTAACGAATTTTTTATGTTAATGGTTTTAATCTTTCCGTTAACAGGTATTTCAAGGTAAATCCACACCGCACTCATATCAGAGGAACCTTCTTTCCCAACGAATGCATAAGAACTTGATTTACCATTTATAGAGAAAGAAAGATTCTTTCTAAGATATGATTCAATGTGTTTTTCAGCCTGCGTGGATTCTCTCTCTGTGCAAATAAATAATTTAGTATGGCCCTCTTTTTTTAAGGATTCCTCTAAATCATCGATGAATAAATGAACACTAATTTGAAGAGATTTTTCTTTTTCATTATATTCCACCATGGTTTTACTTACATGGAAAGTATGTAACAGATAGAAAAAACTACTTAGAAAAAGGAAATATGGCATATCGTGGGCTTAAATTAAAAGGGCATTCTTTCTAACATTAATAAAAAAGCAATGCCTGCAGCGGCACCTGAAATGAAAATATTCCAGGAACGATTGCTCAATTTTAATAAAACATGGATAAGATAAGAAATGGTTAATATAAATCCGACAATGATTAATTGCCCAACTTCGACACCAATATTAAAGGAAAAAAGTTGGGGAATCAAATCATTTTCCTGGGAAGGCATTGTTAATTGCCTGAAGAAATTTGAAAATCCCAGTCCGTGAACGAGTCCAAAAAAGAGGGCAATAAAATATTTGAAAAGCATAGGTTTTGAAAACCCTTTTTTTTCATTACTGGCCATCGCCGCTGGATGAGTATTGGAAATGGCTGTTATAAAAATAGTAACGGGTATTAAAAACTCAATCGTATCAGCTGAAATATTTAACACATTTAGCGCTGCCAAAGCGAGCGTCAGAGAATGACCAATGGTAAAAGCAGTAACAATAATGGCTACTTTTTTCCAGGAAGACCAAGTGTAAACGGCACATAGAGCAACTAAAAAAAGAATATGATCATACCCTGCCAAATCGGAGATATGTTCGAACCCAAGAATGAAATAGGTGGAGAAAATGCCGTTCATTTTATAAAAAGTTAAAAAGGCCGGTAAAAATCACTTACCGGCCTTTTTTTAAGAATTAATAACGATAATATTCAGGTTTAAATGGACCTGTTACTTCTACGCCAATGTAGTCAGCCTGGTCTTTAGAAAGCGTTTCTAATTCAACGCCTATTTTCGCTAAATGTAATCTTGCTACTTCTTCATCAAGAAGTTTAGGTAACATATAGACTTTATTTTCATATTTGCCTGGATTGTTGAAAAGCTCAATCTGGGCAAGAGTCTGATTAGTAAATGAATTGGACATAACGAAAGAAGGGTGGCCGGTAGCACAACCTAAATTCACTAATCTACCCTCAGCGAGGAGGATAATATCCTTACCATTCAGGGTGTATTTGTCAACCTGTGGTTTAATATTCATTTTAACTGCGTTGGATTCATTATTCAACCAAGCAACGTCAATTTCATTATCAAAGTGGCCAATATTACAAACGATTGTTTTGTCCTTCATCATATAAAAGTGCGCCTCTTTGATAATTGCACTATTTCCAGTAGCTGTTACCACGATATCTGCACGTGGAATAGCCTTAGCCATTGTAGTTACCTCGTAACC
>BJGN01000057.1 GCA_014190515.1 Bacteroidota bacterium | reverse complement strand
TAGCACTAAACAATTTAAATGATGCCAATTGGTATTGGACAAGTGGAACTTATGGGGATAAAGCAAGCTTTATAAGGTCTTTTATTAACACTTATTTGAAAATAGATGGAACCCCATTTACCAATGATCCCAATTATAAAACTATGTTATTTAAAGATGAGGTAAAAGGTAGAGATAAACGTTTACAACAAACCATTCGGTCAGGTGATTATAAAAGGATAAATAATGGAATTTTGGAGGCGGCACCTCCATTATTTTCCTATACTTTCTCTGGCTATCAACCAATCAAATGGGCGTTAGATGACATGTATTATGATACAAGGGATTTAAATATAAACTCTGTATCTATTATAAGATATGCTGAAATCTTACTAATTTTTGCTGAAGCCAAGGCAGAATTAGGTACATTAACGGATGCCGAGTGGGCAGCCACTGTAGGTTTACTGAGAAAAAGAGCTGGAATCACAGGAGGTTTAACAGCTAAACCTACGAACGTAGATCCATATTTAAAATCGACCTATTTTCCAGAAATAAATGACCCAGTAATTTTGGAAATAAGAAGAGAAAGGGGTATTGAATTATGCTTGGAAGGATTTAGGTTTGATGATATTATAAGGTGGAAAAAAGGAAATTTAATGGAAATGGAATGGAACGGAATGTATGTTCCTGCTCTGGATATTCCTTTGGATTTAAATGAGGACGGAAAATTAGATGTTGACTTTTACAAAAAATTACCTGCTAAGGTACCCGGTGTCACCTACGTTGAAGTATCACCGACAGTATCTGGTAAACCTAACGCCCAATTATTATCAAATGGCGACTTTGGAGAGTTAACCTGGCTAAATAATATTAAAAGGAAATTTGATGATAAACATTATTATTATCCAATACCAATAGCGGACATAATAACTAATCCAAACTTGAAACAAAATCCTGGATGGTAAATAAAATAAAAGACCCGAAATATATTTTTATTTCGGGTCTTTTATTTTTTAAGTACCCCTGAGGCGGTAAGTAACCATCCGAAAATTAAGAGTGAACCACCAATGGGTGTTATTGGGCCTAAGAAGGGAATGCTAATGTTGAGTATTGACTGGGTTGATAGAAGGTAAAGAGAACCTGAAAATAGAATTATACCTATAAAAAAAAGAAACCCAGCTAGTTTGAACGATTTTTCTCCTTTTGGAAAAAGGGCACCTAAAAGACCTAAAACAATCAGAGCGAAGGCATGATAAAATTGATATTTGACACCAGTTTCAAAATTATTAACCTCTTTGAGGGATAATAAAGGTTTTAAACCATGTGCTGCAAAGGCGCCGATGACGACACCCAGACAGGCAAAGAATAATCCAAAAAGAATATGAAATCTGGAAGATGGACTCATAAAAAAGGAACTAAAAAGAGATTATTCAATAACCTTTTTTCTGTTTTTAAACCACCAGAAAGCCAAACCACCCACTAGTAAATAAGGAGTAAGTAACATATATAGGATACCAGCATTCAAACCTTTGCCAGCAGTACCCCCATTTTTCAAATTACTTTCAGCAGCCATTTTACACATAGGGCACTGAGCCAGTAACTCATTACCTAAAATCATAATGGCAAATATAAAACCTAAAACAATCCATTTTTTCATAAACAAATATTTAGGAGTAATAAGGCATTAATAGAAAATAACAAACAGGGCCAGTTATAGCAACATATAACCAAACGGGAAAGACGTAGCGTGCCATCATTTTATGCTTATCAAATTGATTCGTATAAGCTCTGATGAAAGTCAGTAAGATAAATGGCAAACTAATGGCTGCGAGTGATATATGGGAAAATAATAAAATAAGATATGGAGTTCGACTTTTATCAACTAATAAAAGTTCTTCACTATCAAGAATACCATCATGATTCAAGTCACCAAATATGGTTTCTGGGGTGGTAAAATGATATGCAACATAAGATAATAAAAAGAGAATGGAAAGACCCAAAGCGGTAAGCATAAATCTCCTATGAAGTTCCATGTTTTTTGCCTTAATAAAATAAAGGGCAACCAAAAGAACAATTGCTGTTAATGCATTTAAAGAAGCATGAAAAGGAGGTAAAAAACTAAAATCTACACCTATATCTAACTTATACCTCCTCATTAGACCTACTAAAACTAAAACGACGAAAGTTAGAACATAAGCAAACTTATTTAACTTTTTCTCGAGTACAATATTATTATCCATAGCTATTTTTCTTTCTCTCTTTTAAAGATAAGTTCATCTCTTGTTGATTCTATAGGAAGTAACATAGCGAGGTGTTCCGTTAACCTTGTTAATTCTTTCCCTGAAGCAAGATTATAATGTTTTCTAACAGTACCAGAAGTATCTACAAGAGCCACAGGAATTTCACCTGCAGAAGGTTTCATAAAATAATACATCCGTTGAACACCAAGATCAGGAAAATAAGAAATAATAGGAGAAGGAAATAATTTATTAAGTTTCAGGAAAGCTATGAGCGAATCCGGCTGGGCTGTACTAGTAAAAATATAAAATGAAATATCGGATCTACTCTTGAATTGTTCATGAAGTTCATCAAGAAACTTCATTGAACTCGTTTCGTTTTCAAGACCGTCAGGGTACCAAATGCCGAGATGCACCTTACCTTTAGTTTTTTCAGCCGGAAATACAATTTTATCAAAAGAAACCCTTGTTTCTCTTTCCATAGGACCTAAGTCACCCAATTCAGCTAATGCCTTTAATCTGTAATCTAACCCCGTTTGAAGGTAGTACCAGCTAACCACTGGAACTCCACCGAAAATTGCTAACAGGAAAATAAACTGCCAAATCGATTTGCTGGACATAGTTAAAGTTAAAGTCTTAAAAGGCTTGTATCCTCAAAGTAACCTTGTTTACCCTTTAAAGGTTCAACAGTTTTAGCATTTTTTTCTTTAACAAATTCTCTCCTGGCCTTCCAAGCAGTACCTTCTTGAAAGAAGGCAAAAAGAGCCCAAATTAACAATGATGTTGGTAAAAGAACGGTTAATGCGAGACCTTTTACCTCATAGGCCATGTGCATAAATTCATAAATAATAAAATATGCTTTATAAATGGAGAGAATCGCAATAATAAATCCAACAGGGTATGCAATCCAAGCAATATCATTAATACCAGGAATGATGTGACCTTTACCAAAGAGGGAAATAAAAACCTCAATTAAAGTAACAAAACCCAATAAAAACAAACCTTTTACTACTGCTTTTTTACTTTCTTCGTATGTTTTATGACTCATAATTCAAAATTTTGAAATAAAGAAGATTAATTATTAAAACAGATAGAAAACAAGAAATACAAAAACCCAAACTAAATCGACAAAATGCCAATATAACCCAATTTTTTCCACCATTTCATATCCATTTTTCCTTGACGCATACACACCACTAGCCACATTAATCATAATAATCAATAAAAATGCAACACCTGATAATACGTGAAAACCGTGAAAACCTGTAATAAAGAAAAATAACGCACCAAAAGCTTTAGGACCAAATTCTTCCATTTGGACTTGACCTGCAGCTGGGCCAGAAGTCACTTTAAATTTCTTATGTATAAAACCATCATTATCTACAAAGGCGTTGGGGTGATCACCTTTAGCCATAGCATGATGACCTTCAGTATGACCTTCACCATGTCCACCTTCCTCAGATTTATGTAAAAGATAAGATGCTCCCGCTTTAAAAGTTTCACCAGTCGCATTACCCTTTTCATCAAGATATGTACCTGCATCTACATGACTACCAAAAGGATTGGTCGTAACAGTCATATTTTCCTTTCCAATCAAATTTGTCCATTCCCAGGCTTGACAACTCAAAAACCCGGCTCCACCAATAATAGTGAGGAACATCCAAAAAACAACACCTTTTTTATTTTCTCTATGACCTTCCTGAACGGCTCTTACCATAGTTACAGAAGAAATAATCAAAAGGAAAGACATGATCGTCACGAAAATCAGAGGCGCATCATGAATACCAAAAGGAGCAGTTGAGAACACAAAATCAGGCACAGGCCAGCTAGGGCTACTAAAGCGGAGTGCACCATAAGCAATTAAAAAACCAGCAAAAGTAAATGCATCAGAAAGTAAGAAATACCACATCATCAATTTACCATAACTGATGTTAAAGGGTGCAGCAGCTCCTTCCCAAGAACCACCATGATTTTCACTATGCTGATGTAGCACATTTTCAGTTGTCTCCATTCCTAAAATTTTTAAAATTAAAATGATTCCTTATGATTGTTGTTGTAACCACAAGAAAACGATTAAGTATATCCATAATACATCAACAAAATGCCAATATATTTGAGTCATTTCAAAGCGTAATTTACGTTTAGCGGAAACCTCATAAGGTAAAATAAAAGCATGTAGGATAGCTACAAAAACAGCAGCAAGACCACCTAATATATGCGCAGCATGTAAACCAGACAGCACATATAAAAAAGATCCGGACGGATTTGTACCTAATTCAACACCCATTGCAACCAATGCCATCCAACCCTTATATTGTAGGTAAATAAAAAGAATACCCAATACAAAAGTAAGAAGTAATAAATATTTATATGTTTTAACATTACCAGCCAAGAAACCTTTATAGGAAAAATATAAAGTAAAACTACTAACAACTAATGTAAGCGTGCTATATAAAAATAAAACAGGCATTGGAAACTCAAGCCAATTACCCGCTGCCTGACGAACTACATAAGCACTTGTCAAAGCGGCAAACAACATAACAACACTAGCACAACTCACCAGCAGTGCAAATTTTTGAGGATGAATCTTATTCCTGCTATATACTGTATTTTCAAATGATGACATTTTGTAACCTTTTAGTTTAATTTATCCATTAAAAATACACCCAAAACAATTGGAATATAAAAAAACGAAAAGAACAATAAAGTTAAAGCAGACTTCTTATTGTTCGATGAATATAACCTGAAACTCAGAATTATATAGACGATAGAAAATAATAGAAATAAATATAAAGAAGCACTCTCTGTGATGTTAAAGTACCAACTTAAAAAACACACTGGAATAAGGAATAAAGAATAAATAAACGCTTGAAAACCAGTAGTTCTTGTTGGAACATCACCTAAACTAGGCGTAATTTTGAATCCAGCTTTAATGTAATCCTGATGACCCAACCAGGAAATAGCCCAAAAATGAGGAAACTGCCAAAAGAATTGAATAGCAAATAAACTCAATCCTAAGGTAGTTAATTCACCTTGCGCTGAAACAGTTCCAATTAAAACAGGTAATGCACCTGGGATAGCTCCGACAAAGACAGCAATCGAGGAAACTCTTTTTAGTGGAGTATACACAAAGGCATAAAGTAATAAAGAAATAGCCCCTAATAGGGCTGACCAAAGACTTAAATTCGCCAAAATAATAAGTCCAAAAACACTCATAACTCCAGCTATTAAAATAGCTGTTGATTCATCCATCCTTCCTGATGGCAAAGGCCTGTTTGCAGTTCTTGACATTTTGCCGTCAAATCCTTTCTCTAAAGCTTGGTTTAAAGCATTAGCAGCGCCTGTAATTAAAAATCCACCAAAAAAAATAGAAAATAATTTATAGGTTAAAGAACAATCAATAGGCAGGGCAATCCAATAAGCCATAAGAGCAGAAAAAACAACGGTCAAGGTTAATCGAAGTTTTACCAATTGGGTAAAATCGATGATTGCTAAAACCCATTGTTTTTTCTCTCGTTTTAGAATACCTGATTGCAGGTTCATTATTTATTCAAATTTAGTTCAACTAAATAAAAACCAATATTAAAATTAATGTGTCTCTGTTTCACCCTCTTTCAAAGGTGTTATCTGAGAAATAAACTCTTGTCCATCTTTTGCATAATCATAAGCCCATCTATGAACAACAGGAAGTTTACCAGCCCAGTTACCGTGTCCAGGATCCACTTCAGTAGTCCATTCCAATGTAGTTGCACCCCATGGATTTTTTTCAGTAACCTTCTTACCATACCAAATACTGTAGAAGAAGTTAATGACTAGAATCAACTGAAATCCAAAAGTAATTATAGCGGCAATAGTTATAAACTTATTCATATCGTCGAACTGGGAAAAAGACTGGAAGGTATCAAAACGATAATATCTTCTTGGAACACCCGCCATACCTATATAATGCATTGGCCAGAATATAAGATATGCACCTACCATAGTACCCCAGAAGTGCAACTTACCCAGTGTTTCATTCATAAATCTGCCATACATTTTTGGAAACCAATGGTAAACACCAGCAAACATACCAAAGAATGCAGCAACACCCATAACAATATGAAAGTGTGCAACCACAAAATAGGTATCGTGCATCTGAATATCTATCGCTGAATTACCCAAAAATATACCAGTTAAACCACCAGAGATAAACATAGAAACGAATCCAATACCAAATAAACTGGCTGCGGTAAATCTGATATTTCCACCAAATAATGTGGCAATCCAGTTAAACACTTTAACCGCTGAAGGAACGGCAATAATCAAAGTGAATACAACAAAGAAATTTGAAATAAACGGATTAACACCAGACATAAACATGTGGTGAGCCCATACTATAAAAGATAAGAATCCTATAGCTAAGATTGAAAAAACCATGGCTTTATAACCAAAAACAGGTTTTCTACTGTGAACGGCAAGTACTTCAGAAACAATTCCCATTGCTGGCAAGATAATTATATACACCTCAGGATGTCCTAAGAACCAGAATAAATGCTGATATAGAACAGGACTGCCACCTACATGATCTAAAGCCTGACCACCAATAAAGATTTCATTTAAAAAGAAACTAGTGCCTAAGCCTCTATCACACATTACCAAAAAGAATGCTGAAGCCAAAACTGGGAAAGATAACAAACCCAAAATAGCTGTAACGAAAAATGCCCAGATGGTAAGTGGCATTCTCCACATATTCATTCCTTTAGTTCTTAGATTTAAAACAGTAGTAATATAATTAATACCACCTAAGAGAACAGAAACTACGAAGAAAACTAAACTAATTAACCATAATGTCATACCAGCCCCTGAACCAGAGCTCGCCTGAGGCAAGGCACTTAAAGGAGGATAGGCAGTCCATCCACCAGAAAAAGGTCCGGTATTTAGAAAAAGAGAAATGAACATTATAAGTCCCGCAAGGAAGAAAAACCAATAGGACATCATATTCAATAACGGGGAGGCCATATCACGTGCACCCAATTGAAGTGGAATTAAGAGGTTACTAAAAGTACCACTCAAACCAGCTGTTAATACGAAAAACACAAGAATAGTACCATGCATAGTAACTAATGCATAATAAAAGTCTGGTGAAAGAGCACCCATACCTGTTTCAGCATTAATCTCAATCCATTTACCTAAAACTGGTTTTAGCCAAGCCATACTTTCCTCGGGAAAACCAAGTTGAAGCCTGAAAACAAGAGACATTAATCCACCTATAACACCCCAAAACATACCTGTAATGAGAAACTGTTTAGCGATCATTTTATGATCTTGACTAAAAATATAGGTAGTAATAAAATTAGATTGAAACTTGTCACCATCATGGTGCTCATGGAAATGATCATCATATCCCATTTGTTCAATCAAAACATCTTCTTCTGAATGTGGAGCAGCAGTTAAAACATTTGCCATTAGTTCTGATTTTTTTTATTTGTTTTGATTATAATGAAAGTCCAGCACCTAACAGAGTAAATACCCATTTAGTTGTCGTATTGTCTTCGGTAGCTATAGAAACAGGTGATAGCTCTATTTGAGATGAATTAACGCCATTAGCGTATAAAACATCTAAAATCAACTTTGTTTTTGCTTCTACCACCATATTTTCGCTCTCAGTTGGAATGGTAACCGCTAAATTAACACTACTACCTTGTTTAGATTTTAGTGTTTCAGCTAATAAAACCAGTTGATCTTTAGAAAAACCTGTTAGACTAAATTCCTTATCACCTTTAAAACTTAGAGCATCTATAGGTAATTCTTTGCCAATGTTATCGAATACAAAAGCTGCATTTAACGCTTCTTTCTTTGAAGACACCTCTGTATCAAATAATTTATCAGTCCAGGGATCGCTTTCTTTAAAACGAATATTGGAAAGATAATATGAAGATTGAGAGGCAAACCAGGTATCATATTCCTCTTGGGAAACAATTTTTACAGGACGCTTCATACTATAGTGCCCACGACCGCACAATTCTGCACAAGCCAGTTCATATTCAAAAGTTTCCCAAAGCATTTTTGAGGGATCTGCTGGATCTGGAACATTATATTCTGGATATTTCTTAAGTTCCTGGCGGTATTCTTCTGTAGTTTTCGATGGTGTAAATACAAAGTAAGTAGGCATACCAGGAATGGCATCCATCTTAACTCTGAAATGAGGAAGATAAAAATTATGAAGAACATCTTGAGCTGTAATTCTAACCCTTACCTTTTGACCCACAGGAAGAACAAGTTCTGTGGCTAAAAAATCATCAAGATTCTTTTCATCCTTCCAGTTTTGACCTAAAGGATTCTCACTTGAAATCAATTTATAATTTTTCTCACCAATTAAACCATCAGAACCAGGATATCTTAAATTCCAACCAAATTGAAAACCAGTTGCCTCAATTTCTAAATACTTATCATCCTCTGAAACATCTGCCATTACCTCATTCCATGCATCTAAACCACCAACAACCAAAAAGGTCATAACTACAGCAGGAATAGCTGTCCAAATAATTTCCAACTTGTTATCATGAGGAATAAATAAAGCTTTGTTACCCTTTTTAGCACTATATTTCCAGCTAAAATAAAATAGAAGAATGTGGGTGATAACAAAAACGATACCAGTAAAGAAAAGGGTCACATTGAACATCTTATCTAAGATGGAACCATGTTCTGACGCTGGCAAATGAGGACCATAGCCCAACATATAGTTTTTGAAGTAAACAGCGGAAATGACACATCCAATTAAAAAAACAACCAGGAAGAGAATCATGTAGCCGCCCTGACTACGATTAACTTCATACTGAATCTCTTCTTCTCCTCTTATTTTTGCAGCAAGTTCAGTTACCTTCCCTATTTGTACAATAATAACAGCGATAAGAATTATACTAATTATTACAAGAAGAATAGTCATGATGTAATTTATTGTTAATGTAAAAATGTGAGCAACAAAATTAGTTCTTAATTAACTTATTAAACAAAATTCGTTCACAATGGTTTTTTATTTAGAATGATTATACATAAGGCCAAACATGGTGGTGAGTAGCTTCCTCTGCATAAGGATCATTCTTAGGGAACAACGCAGCTTTACTTAAACTTCTAAGTGTAATAAACAGGTATAGTGCAAGGAAACCCAACATAGTACCAACTTCCAACAATCCAGGCATTGTAAAACCCATTTGAAAAGGAAGTGTAGTATCATGACCAGCAGCATGATGATGACCCAACGCTTCTAAAGCTGTATGTCTTACTCCTGGTTTTATCATAAGAAAGAAATCGAGCCAATGACCGATAAAAACCATGATTGCGGCAAAAGCGAGAGGACCAAATTTTCTTTTATTATCATTACGCATTAGAACAAAAAATGGAAGAATGAAATTAATTAAAAGATTAGCGTAAAATAAAGGCTTGTAATTTTGCAATCTTTCATAAAAGTAAACTGTTTCTTCTCCAACGTTTGCGTACCAAATAAGCATATACTGAGAAAACCACATATAAGTCCAGAAAATACTAAATGCAAATAATAATTTACCAAGATCATGCATGTGATCAGAAGTAATATGGGCAAAATATCCTAAGCTTTTGAGATAAATCAGGGTTAATATGGTGATAGCAATCATACTTACAAACCAACTAACTCCTGAATACCAGGCAAAAAGAGTGCTATACCAATGTGCATCTACAGACATTACCCATTGCCAGATGATAGCAGCACTCGAGAAACCAGCTAAAGGCATGAAGATAACAGACCAGACCCTAATTTTTCTATGATGCTTAAAATTATCTGCCTGACCCTTGCCATTTATATCTTCGTCTAAAGAAATTTTGCGAATATTATAAGCAAAAAACGCCCACATACCAACAATGACTAAGGTACCAAGCGTATACCAATATTTATTCAGGAAGGATGCTTTACCTTTCATTACCGCATCTTTAGCCACTTCAGCTTCGTCAGACCAGTGGTATAAATGATGGAAATGTCCCCAAAGACCTAGAGCTACGACAAGCATTAATCCAAGGCCAACCAAAATAAACTGCATATTTGCTTCCCAAATTCTTTTCATACCAACATACCAACCAGCCCAGGCTGTAGTAAAAGCAGTAATAACGAATAGTGAAACAAATGAAATACCTGTAAAAAAGGTAGCATTATGTAGGAAATTACTCCAAAAACGCGTGTGCAAGGCATCATCAGAAAACCAGGTCAAAGCAAGACAAAGTAATCCAAGGCCCATAAAAGCAAATAATACGTTTTTTTGTTTGGAAGTAAAAGTAAATTGATTCATCACATTTGCCATTTAAGTAAGCAGATTTAATATTTGAAGACTATTTAACTGAAACAGAGGCCAATTGATTTTTCATTTTCAACGGCACACCATATTCAGCATTTAGTGTATTCAATTTCTCGTTGTAAATTAATGTTTTAGAAGCCGCCTGTAAAGACCTGATATAGTGAATTACCTGCCAGCGTTCTTCGAAACTTAATTTGTCGGCATAACCCCCCATAACGTTTTTACCATAAATAAGACTGAAATAATAACGCCCATTCGAGGAGTTAATCAAATCGTCCAACATAAAATTTGCAGGCGCTGCGGGATATTTTCCACCAGGATCACCTGTTGCAGGATCAGGATCACGAACCAAATAACCTGCACCATCACCGGCATCCCCGTGACAAATTGCACAATTAATAGTATATAATTCTTTACCAATCTCTAGTCCTCTTTTAGTAATAGGGAAAGGATTTGCTTTAATTTCTGCTATTGCACGAAGCCTTTCATCTTCATTATCAGCATAATAAAAACCAACATGACCATTTACCGTAGTTGCCTGGGCATTTAATTGATTTTTACCCCTAATCATGTCCATTTTTGATTGATCAATTTCACCATTTGATAAAGCACCACTGTATCCGCGCGGGACTGTTCCATTGACTGGTTTACCAGGAATAGAAAGTGCCCTCCTTGATCTGGAACTCTCTTTATCCCAAGTATTATTAGATGAATAACCATAAACATTGGCCTCATAAGCAATCGCATGCGCCATATCAGGCATATACTCATGACCAGTTTTATTCTTACCAGAGGGTGAACAACTGACCATAAAGACAGAAAGAGACAATAGTAAAAAAACAAATTTTCTAATTGGTATCATATACTTCTTTTTTAGAAGATAATAATCAGGTTTATCAGATCGATTTAACATTAACTTCTTCGGCACCCGTATCGGTTAAAAACTGTCTAAGGGCTGCCTGCTTTGATTCATCAGCATTATCGACATCAAAAGCAATACAAAACTTATCATCTGTAATTCTATCATCCAGGGTTGGATTATCTACGCCAGGCCCCATACCACAAATAGTATAAAAAGTAACAACCATACCAACAGAGGCAAAAAGCACAGTTACTTCGAAGGTAATGGGTATGAATGAGAGAGCAGAAAAATAAGGTTTACCACCGAAAATTATTGGCCAATCTCTTGTAAATACCCAGGTCATGAACAAAAAAGCTGTTAAACAACCAATTAATCCGTAGATAAAACCCGCAATGTGAATACGGCTTTCAGTCAATCCCAGGATATTATCCAAACCGTGAACTGGAAAAGGTGAATAAACATCCATAATATCTAAATGATCTTCCTTAGCTTTTTTTACTGCATGAAGCAATACTTCCTCATCGTTATATAGACCGTAGAGTACTTGGGTTGATTCTTGTTTCATTTAAATTTTCTTTTTAGCGCAAACAATACTTAATGATGTGTTGATTCTTTATGATCGTTGCCATGTTTAATGTTTGGACCAACATATTGATCTCCTCCTGTTTTAAGAATACCCTTGATTTCAGCTACAGCCACTACGGGTGCCACTCTCATGAAAACAAGATATAAGGTGGAGAATAAACCCAATGTACCAATAAACAAGCAAACCTCAACCCAGGTCGGAGAATAGTAACTCCAACTTGAAGGAAGATAGTCTCTGGCCAACGTAGAAGCGATAATAACAAAGCGCTCAAACCACATACCGATGTTGATGAATATAGACATAAAGAATGTAACCAAAATGCTTCTTCTCATTTTCTTACTCCAAAAGATTTGAGGTGAGATGACGTTACAGCCCATCATACCTATATATGACCAGAAGTAAGGACCCATTACCCTATTATAAAAGGCAAATTGCTCATAAATATAGCCAGAATACCAGGCGATGAACAACTCTGTCAAATAAGCAACACCAACGATACTTCCTGTAGCCAGAATGACCTTATTCATACTATCGATATGCTCCAACGTAATATAATCTTCTAATTTTAGCACCTTTCTTGTCATAATCATCAATGTTTGCACCATAGCAAAACCTGAGAAAATAGCCCCTGCAACGAAGTAAGGAGGAAATATAGTAGTATGCCAACCTGGAATAACCGATGTTGCGAAGTCGAAAGATACTATAGTATGAACAGACAATACTAAGGGCGTTGCCAAACCAGCTAGCACCAAAGATAATGCTTCCCATCTTTGCCAGTGTTTAGCCGATCCTGTCCATCCGAAAGATACATAACTATAAATCTTTCTTCTCAGTCCCTTTGCTCTATCTCTAACGGTAGCGAAGTCAGGAACAAGCCCCGTGTACCAGAAAAGTAAAGAAACAGTGAAATAGGTTGATATAGCAAATACGTCCCAAAGAAGTGGTGAATTAAAGTTCACCCAAAGTGGACCTCTTGTATTTGGGTAAGGAAAGATGAAAAAACCTAACCATAATCTACCCATGTGAATGAGCGGAAATTGTCCCGCGCACATTACTGCAAAAATTGTCATCGCCTCAGCAGCTCTGTTTACTCCAGTCCGCCACTTTTGTCTAAAAAGTAATAATATGGCAGAAATTAGCGTACCGGCGTGACCGATACCAACCCACCAAACGAAATTGGTAATATCCCAACCCCAGTTTATCGTTCTATTCAAATTCCAGGAACCAATACCGACCCAAATTGTCCAGGTAACGCTAAATACATATAACGCTAATCCTGTTACTGCTACAATAAAAGCAATGACCCAGGCAGTCGTTGGGGTCCTTTCCGTAGGCCCACATATATCTTCGGTGATGGTATGGTAGGTCTTGCTCCCAGTAATTAAAGGTTCCCTAATCGCAGAAATAGGTGCACTCATGAGTTATATTTTAAAGTAATCAACATATGATGGCTAACCATTTATATTAAGCGTCTAAATTTTCGCTGCGGTTAACAACCTTAGCAGTATAATTTACAGAAGAACGAACGCCAATTTCTTCCAACACAATATAGTTTAGTGGATTATCTAATTTCTTAGATAAATCACCGGACTTATTATTTCTGTCACCAAAAACGATAGCTCCCGTAGGACAAGCTGTTTGACAAGCTGTTCTTACATCGTTATCTTGTAAAGCACGACCTTCTTTTTTGGCTGTCAATTTACCTTCTTGTAATCGTTGCACACAGAAGCTACATTTTTCAATAACACCCCTTGAACGAACGGTTACATCAGGATTTAACACCATCCTTGTTAAATTGTCAGCACCAAACGGTAGTGATTCATTAGCTATTGTAGGCTCATTAATGGCAAACATATCTGCTTTGGTATAATCCAGCCAATTAAAGCGTCTTACCTTATAAGGACAATTGTTAGCACAATAACGAGTACCGATACAACGATTGTAAGTCATTTGATTTAAACCCTCAGAACTATGAGGCGTAGCAGCCACTGGACAAACATTTTCACAAGGCGCATTATCACAATGTTGACACATCATTGGTTGATAAACCGTATTAGGGTTTTCATATTCACCAAAGAAGTATCTGTCAATACGCAGCCAACTCATCTCATGATGACGACCCACCTCTTTTTTACCTACAACGGGAACATTGTTTTCAGCCATACAAGCTATCGAACAAGCTCCACAACCGATACATGCATTTAAATCGATATGCATAGCCCACCAATGACCTTGAGAATATTGATTATCTACAAATTCATTGATTGGATAAAGTGTTTTACTATTTAACTCTGCAGCTTCCGCTCTTTTTTCTTCTACATGATGAACCAACTCACTTAATTCATCTAAATTACCTTTATATATAATAGATCTATCTACGATACCTCCCTGATAACCAGAACCAATGGTCATGGAAGTCTTTTCATCAACATTTAAGGTTTCACCCGTTTTAGGATCCTTTCCGGTAACCCCCATTGCGTGGTGATATTGAACGCACGCGAATAAATCTTCCTTATCTACAGGATCACTTACCTTTGCATTTATTGCATAATACTGGGTATTCCCTTGATTATCAACAGATAACCATGGATAGACATTAACACCAACATTGTTACCTAATGCTTTCCCCATGTAACCTGTCACCGTACGACCGTAACCTATGGCTAGACCCACTGTATTTTCTAACTGTCCAAATTGTCTTACGGCAGTTACAGCTTGTTTGGTTCCATTTACCTCTAAATCAACAATATCAGCTTCACCGTAAATCTCACGAGGATTAATATTATTTAAGGAAGAAATTTTATTCCCACCCTCCCATTTAACTGGAACAGCGAGATAATTACCCCAGGAAGTCCTTGAAACGGGATCTGCTAATTCAGAGAGCCAGGGGTTGTTCGCATATTGCCCACCACCCATATTCACTGTTTCGAAAAATGAAATTTCCAAGGCGTTTTGAACAGGTTTTCTTACCTGAGATGCAGCTTTTTGAACGTCTCCGTTAAATGAAGGTACTGAAGTCAAAGCCATTGGGGCTTCATAAATACCGTCATGAAGACAACTATCCCAGAAAGCACGGAAAATAGCAAATCTGCTTTGCGTCGGAAAAATAGTCGTTTCCCAATGCTTCATTAGATAATCTAGTGCAGGTTGCTCCGACGTTGCATCTAATGCGGCACTTTTAGCCCAGGTAAGCAAAGAAACCTCAGTCTGACGTGTGTCGAACAATGGAGATATCGTTGGTTGTACTAAACTGTAATGCCCCTTTTTAGGTTGAGCGTCTCCCCAACTCTCTAAGAAATGATGCGTTGGCGTAACATAATCACAAATAGCTGAAGTTTCATTAGGAACCGTAGAGAAAGAAACTTTTAGTTTAACTTTTTTAGACAGAGTGGCAAATTCATCTGCGCGAGGTATATCCCAGGCAGGATTGGCTCCGTCCATAAAGAAAAGAGCATCTACCTTACCAGATTTCATTTCTGAAATCAAATCATTCACTGATTTATCGATGCCTTGTCTTTGCAATGATGCATTGGCGAAATCAATGGTTGAACCATAATTTCCCAACAAATAATTTATTGCATTAACTAATGTTTGCTCACCTACATTGTTTGAACCAGACACTACCAACGATTTACCTTTTGCATTGAAAAGAGTCGATGCCAGTGTTTTGAATTTCTTTGACTTTTCAGCGGCTAGTGAAGGACCACTCTGTGAGGGTAATCCAGCTAAAGCAGCTAAGGCATTATATAGAGAAAGAATGGCGGCTCCCTGTTCAGAAGGTTTAACCATAATTCTATTATCGGCATTAGAGCCAGTTAAGCTCATGTGGCTTTCCACCTGAATATGTTTAGACATTTTAGGATTTTTCAAATCCTCAATTCGTCTATTTTTAACATATTGTGAAGCATACTCGATTGGAGAAACCCAGGTACCAAGAAAATCAGCTTCAAAAGAGACAATAACCTCTGCATTTTGAAATTGATAATTAGGCACAACTGCCTCACCAAAACAAGCTTCATTTGCCTGAATCAATGCAGAAGCCGAAATAGCGTCATAAGTTACTAGCCGTGTATTTGGAAAAGCGATGGTAAAATCAGCTATCGCTTTTTTTAATGTTGGACTTTGAATGGTTGGAGAAACAATTCTTACTTGACTTGTTGCTTTTAATGCGGCCATTATTTCCGCATCAATCACCTCCCAACCCGGACCTTTTTTATTTCTTGATGCCGGCTTTTCAATCTGACCATTCTTAACTCTAAAAGCACTGGCAATTCTGCTTGTGTCATAAAGACTTAACACACTGGCTTGTGCTCTGGCACTTGTTCCACCTTTAGAGACAGATGAAAGAGAATTCCCCTCTATTTTTATAGGACGACCTTCTCTTGTTTTTACTAAAATGGAACAATAATCCCCTCCCTGTGCAAAGGAAGAGGCATAATAGGTCGCTATACCTGGAACAATTGCATCTGGTTTAATAACATAGGGAATGGCCTTTCTAACAGGAATTTCACAACTTGCAGCTACAGTGGCGGCGCCAAGACCAAAACCAAGATATTTCAAGAAATCTCGACGATTACTATTCAGATCTACCTGGCTTGGGTCTTCAAGCTGTTGAACCACAGTAAGACTATGAAATTCTTGATTTGATTCACTTAGGTATGCAGGATCGTTAGCTATTTGAGCATCACCAATCCAGACTTCATTCGATTTATTCTTCATTTTATGCGGAAAATAAGCATTTGGAGAAATAATTTTTTTGGACAATTTGATTTTAGTAGTGGCATTTCTGGCACTCCAGGCCACCTATCTCCTCTACTGTCACCTTATCTCTTTCACCTTTGGCCATTTGCTTGTGCATGCGCTCATAAGATTGGTAGTAAGGATTATCAGCAAATTTTACTTCCGTTTTTCTATGGCAATTGATACACCAACCCATAGATAAAGGAGAAAACTGGTGAACCTCATCCATTGTCTGCACGGGTCCATGGCAATTTTGGCAAGCTACCTTACCAACGGTAACGTGTTGAGCATGATTAAAATATGCATGGTCAGGTAAATTATGGATTCTCACCCATTCGATAGGTCCCTGAACTTTATAATCCCCAGACTTTTTATCTGTTAAAGACGTTACGATAGCATCCCACTGATTCTCTATTAAGGCCTCACCCTCCTCGTCTATAGTTCCTTTTTCTTGTACGTAAGAGTCAGCGAACCATTTTTTGAAAATACGCTCAATTTTAGCTTTGCTTAAATTGTCATAATTTTCGATATATTGATCTGTATTAGGATTATAACCAATAGAAGCATATATTTTTGAAATTTCAGCCGTTCCATATTGTGAACCGACTTTGATTGCCTTATGACAATTCATACAAGTGTTTGCTGCTGGAATAACACTCTGCTTACTTCTTCTTGCACCGTCATGACAATATTGACAATCTATTTTATGCAAGCCAGAGTGCGTAGCATGAGAAAATTTAATAGGTTGAGTAGGTTGGTATCCCTGCTGTCTTCCCAAATTAATGGCATTATTTACTGTAGTATAACCACCTAAGACAACAAGAGAAAAAAGAACAAATCCTATGACACCTTTACCTGTAACAATCTCCATCAGGGTTTTCCTTTTAGCATCGGTATTACCCTCGCTAACTTGAACCATAAAATTCAGATTGGATAAAATTCTCGAGAGAATAACAGCCAATAAAATTAATATACCTGTAAGAAGAATGTATAGATTAGTATTATCAGCAGGTTCAACCGCTGCTACTGTTCCTGTTGTTCCACCTGTTGCTGACACTGGATTTGCACCATTGACATGAACATCCTGGATATAACCTAAAATATTGTCAATTTCACTATCTGTTAGTGAAGTAAAACTAGTCATAATAGTAGGTTTCCATTCGTTCCAAAGCTCAACCGCTCTGGGATGACCACTATTAATCATTGCCTGAGAATTTCTTATCCAGGAATACAAATCTTCTTTAGGATAAGCAGCCCAACGTTCTTGAACACCACCCAGAGCTGGACCCGTAAGTTTATCCTTCATATTTTTATTATGACAGGAAGCACATTGGTTTTTAAATAAGGTTTTACCTGCGGCAATATCAACACTCGCAGGCGCAGCCGCAGTGGCTGCAGCGGCAGGCATAGCTGCATCCTGAGAGGATAGAGAAAAATATTGTAACAGTAATAAACCTGTCAGAAGGAAAACACGCAACATCGATTTAAAAATCATTTTATTCACAGTTTGGAATTCAGAATTGTTTCTAAGTGAAATGAAATGTCATTTTTTTGTCAGCGCAAATATATTAAGCCTTACTTGTTTTACCATCTTTTTTTAAGAACTATTCGCTATTTAGACAATTTCTAAATAATAAATGATGATTTTTGTTCTTTGAATAAATTATATATTGTAAAACACCCTAATTAATAGCTAATAATCAAATTATACGCTTCTTTTAATTATAATATTTCGATAAAATAATAATTTCAAAATAATATTTTATTCACAAAAATAAAATATGTATATAGCTGTATATTAATGTATTAAACAGATACATCTGCTTTTATCGCTGAGTGTGGCTGGTAACCTTTTAACATTATGTCAGAATATTCAAACTTGAACAAGTCATTTACCTTTTCATTTAGTGAAATGGTAGGTAATTCCATGGGTGTTCTGGATAATTGTTCTTTTATCTGGACAAGGTGATTATTATATATATGTGCATCACCGAAGGTATGAATGAATTTGCCTGGCCGCAACTGCGTGACATGAGCAATCAGATGAGTTAGCAAGGCATAAGAGGCAATATTAAAAGGTACACCCAAAAACACATCTGCAGATCGTTGATAGAGCTGACAACTTAACTTACCTTCTGACACATAAAACTGAAACAATGTATGGCAAGGAGGTAATCCACTTTTTATCATACCAGGTATATCAACCGGGTTCCATGCAGAGACAATTAGTCTTCTGGAATCTGGATTAGATTTTATATCAGATATAACCTGAGAAAGCTGATCTACCCCACCAAAATTCCGCCATTGTTTACCATAAACA
>BJGN01000056.1 GCA_014190515.1 Bacteroidota bacterium | reverse complement strand
TAAATGCAACAGCTGGTTTTTGAATATAGTGGATGGTATGTCCTTCTTTGTTTGTTGGTCGCCCTCACCGCTGCTTTCCTTCTTTATTTTCGAACAAATGAAATGCCGGAAAGTTATGCATCCTGGAAGTTCGGTTTGGCATTTCTTCGTTTTATTTCAGTGTTTATTATTTCTTTACTCCTTTTATCGCCTCTTTGGCGACGAAATATCACCAAACTTCAGAAACCTATTTTAGTCATCGCTCAGGATGCTTCTACGTCCGTAGGTGATTTTCTTGATAAAAACGACCCTGATTATTTGGCGCAGTTAAATAATATGGTTGATAATCTTAAAAGGGATTATCAGGTAGAAACTTTCTCTTTTGGTGAAAAAATGGTCAATGAATTACCCGATAAATTTTCAGATAGAATAACAAATATGAGTGAGTTATTAGAGGAATTGTCCACTCGCTTTGCAGGAAGTAAAATAGGTGGAGTGGTACTGGCTTCTGATGGTATTTACAATCAGGGGAGCAATCCTTTATATACTGCTGCAAAGTTGAACGTACCCATATATACAGTAGGTTTGGGGGATACTTCAACAAGAAAAGATCTTATCATTAATCGCATTTTTCATAACCAAATAGTGTATGCAGGGGACGAAATGGAGGTGCAAATAGATGTTTTAGCAAAAAATTTGATAGGAAAAGGTAGTAAAATCTCTTTAGTAGAGGTAAATGCGGGTAAAACCAAATTATTAAAATCAGTAGATTTTAAAATAGACAAATCTTCTTTTTTTAATACCTTTTCCTTGACTATTCCAGCTTCTTCCCCTGGGACAAAATATTTTCGTATTATTGCCTCTCCCGTTGAAGGAGAAGTTTCTAAGATAAATAACAGCCGTGATTTTGTTGTAACAGTGTTAGATGGAAGGCAAAAAGTACTCATCTTTGCCCAATCTCCCCATCCCGACATGGGTGCACTCCGACAGTCTTTTAGTGCTAATAAAAATATTGAAGTTAAAACAGCTTTTTTAGGTGATCCTGTTCCTAATTTTGCAGAATATGATTTAATCATTTTACACCAACTTCCAGCAATTGGTCGCAATTTTGCGCCAGTCATAAAACAAATTAAGGATTTAGGGAAATCGCATTGGTGGATTGCTGGGGCACAAACGGACTTTAAAGCATTAAATGAATTTCAGGATATAAATAGTCTGAGAATAAATTCAAACCTGGGATCTGAAAGTGAATCATTGTGGAATAAAAATTTTAATTTATTCAGTGGAGAACCTGAATGGCCTCAAAAAACAGACAGATATCCTCCTATTCAAGTGCCTTTTGGTGATATTGAAGCAAATAATGCTGGTCAGGTATTGTTATATCAGAGGATTAAAAATATAGGTACTTCCTATCCTTTGTTAACGTTAGGGGAGAATAATGGGGTAAGAAGCGCCCTTTTTATAGGAGATGGCTTGTGGAAATGGAGATTAGCAAACTTTCACTTGTATGAGAATCATGAGGTTTTTGATGGTTTAATGGGTAAAATAACGCAATATCTAAGTGTGAAACGAGATAACAGGAGGTTTAGAGTAACAACAGGCAAACCAGTATATGATGAAAATGAGCCGGTTTCCTTAGTTGGGGAACTATATAATGCCTCCTATGAGCTCATTAATACCCCAGAAGTTAATCTTGCGTTGAAAAACACCGAGGGCAAAGAGTATAAATTTTTATTCAATAGAGTGGGTAAAGGCTACCAATTGAACGCTGGGGTACTTCCAACAGGTAGTTACAGTTATGAAGCCACTACAAGTTATAATGGAAAAGAATGGAAAAGTGAAGGTCAATTTACTGTCCAACCGTTACAATTTGAATTCATAAATATAACAGCGGACCATAATATTTTGAAGGCAATAAGCACAGAAAGTGATGGACAATTCTTTGGTCAAAAAGAATTGAATGAATTATATGCAACCATTAAAAAGTCTGCAGCTCTAAAACCTGTGTTAGTTACAGAAAAGAGTTCACAAACTTTATTGAGTATGCCGCTACTACTTCTGCTATTGCTTGTCGCCCTAAGTCTGGAATGGGCAATAAGGAGGTATATTGGTATTTACTAACCCAAAATCACCAGCTTACATCCTCTTCAGTATTTAATTTAGGCTTGTTTTCAGCTGAATTCTGGTCCTTTGGGTAGTCCTCATCGAATTCTAAGCCGTTCTCATACTCCTCATGACGGCGTGAAAACTCATCGTAGTCATAGTTAGGCATCAGTTCCGTTTTGATATAGGAAATGACATCTTCTAAATTACCAATAAAGCGATTGAAATCTTCTTTGTACAAAAAGATTTTATGTCGTTCATAACCCTCATCATTAAATCGACGGGTACTTTCAGTAAGTGTAAGGTAAAAGTCTTCACCTTTCGTCTTACGAACATCAAAAAAATAGGTTCTTCTTTTTCCTGCTTTTACTTTTACGGAATAAACGCTATCCTGCTTCCGTTGAAATTGATCATTTTCCACAATACATGATTTAAACTTGACGATTATATTTCTAATGTTTACAAATATAACTAATTAAGTAATTAAATTTATTTATTCGTTCATTAGATAGTTTTTAAAGATTTTTCAACCTTTTCAATGGCATTTTCAGGAATTTTCAAAAAAAATTAGAATAAAAATTAAAATAAAAATTCAGTGATTTTCACAAATAATTTAACAAGTAATTGATTTTCATTTTTTTGTATTAATAATTTAATAAAATAGTTTTCACAATGAACTTAATTTGTCTTTGTAAAGCCTTGGTGGCTGTCGCATATTTGTAACGTGAAAGGGAATAAGGAGCAGTTGGAAATCAGAAAACGTTCTGAAGAAAAGATTTGATTATGTTCATGGGATTATATTGTCGGGGTTTTGTCGTCCCGGAAATATTCGGGACGATAATTCCACTATTTAATCCTTGTTACAAGGCAAAAAAGTTTGCCTGAAGATAAAGGTCCAGGGGTTTTCCCCGATTACAATTTGAAGGTGTAAAAATACACTCTTTCAGTTAATAAGGGTTTAAGTGGCGGTTTTTTATTAAAACATTAACGTTTGTAAGAAATCGCTACATTGTCCTTCTCAAAATGTGTTTATGTTCATGGGATTATATATAAGTCGTGCCTTAAGGGACGACTTTTTTTTTGCCCCTACCTCACTTTACTTTATTCCTGATGTAAGAATTTTTATCTATATTTAATTTATAAATAAATCACATGAAATATTCTTTCCTCTCTCTACTCGTTTTATTCGCTTTTGCTTGCAAAACTGAATTACCTCAAAAGGATTATGCTTCTTTACAAATATTATTTAAGGATTGGAGAGCTTTTGAAGTGCCTCCCTTAAGGGATGATGCACCTGATTATACCAAAGCAACCTTTCGCAAAAGAATGAAAGATTTTGAAATTCTTAAAAAAAGGTTGAACCATTTTGATACCAGCGGTTGGCAGGTGGCTCAAATGAATGACTGGAAGATTATCCATGCTGAAATGAATGGCTTCGATTTTAATCATAGGATTTTAAAACCCTGGGAAAGAGATCCGGCATTTTATAAACTATTATGGACTGAAAGAAGCGATGTGCCCGCTCATGAAGGTCCAACGCCTCATTATACCACCGAACTCTGGCAGTATAATTTCCCCTTGAACGCAAATGAAAGAAAGAAATTTATTGAAAATATAAATAGAATTCCTCCTTTTTGTGAACAGGCAAAATTAAATCTGACAGGTAATGCAAGGGATTTATGGATAGCGGGTATCAGGGATATTAATGGCCAGGCCGCCGATTTAAATAGTGTATTGGATTTTCCTGGCGTTTCTTCCGATAAATCTTTAGTTTCTGCTATTAAAGCGGCTATAGCTTCAACCATTGGATTGGAAAAATGGCTCATCTCCGAAACCAGTAAAAAAAATGGCCCTTCTGGTATTGGAAAAGATAATTATACCTGGTATTTGAAAAATGTTCACCTCGTTCCGCTAACCTGGGAAGATGAGGTTCTTTTACTCAAAAGAGAATTGGCGAGAGCTTGGAGTTCCCTGAAGTTGGAGGAACATCGCAATAGGAATTTACCACCTTTGGTGCCAGCTTCCTCCCCTGAAGATTATAACAAAAGGGCTGATGAGGCCGCAAAAAGCTTAATGTCTTTTCTTAAAGAGGCGGATATTCTGACCATAAAAGACTATTTCGATCCGGCATTAAGGGAACATCTTGGAAAATTTGTTCCGGAAAATACAAGGAACTTTTTCTGGATCACCGCTCACCTCGATCAACGTCCTCTTTTTTCTCATTTTTATCATTGGTTCGAATTGGCTCAAATGGATATTGAACCTCACACAAATCCTATAAGAAAAGATCCTTTGTTATATAATATTTTTGATTCCCGAAATGAGGGAATAGCTACCGCGGTAGAGGAAATGTATATGCAAGCCGGTCTTTATGACGATCAGCCAAGAGTTCGTGAAATCGTATATATCATGCTGGCTCAGCGTGCTGCCAGAGGCTTGGGGTCTTTGTATGCCCACGCAAACATTATGTCTATGGAAGAGGCTGGGGGAATTCACTCAGAATTCACTCCCAGAGGATGGATGAAAACGGAGAAGGAATTACGCATTTTTGAACAACAACTCTATCTCAGACAACCAGGTTATGGTACCAGTTATATCACAGGAAAATATTTAGCCGAACAAGCTATGGCTGAATATGCTCAAAAATTAGAAGCCAATGGTTTACCTTTTTCAATAAAAAGTTTCTTAGACAATCTAAATAAAATGGGTAATATTCCCATGGATTTGTCCCGCCAGGAAATATTGGATACAGTAGGTAAGGAGTAAGAACTAATTCATCTGAGAGTGATGATAATATTTAGACCCTAAATACTTGACATCATTTTATAAGGTTGAAATTATGTCAAGTACCTCTTTTTCAGTTAGCCCTGTTAGCTGGGTAAGTGTTTCTACGGACATATTATTGCTTACACCCTTTTGTATGATTTCTACGATCATGGTTTTTTTACCCAAATTCAGTCCTTCGATTCTTCCCTTTTTCAAACCTTTTAATTCCCCTTGCTTTAGTCCTTGCTTTAGTCCTTGCTTTAGTCCTTCCTCCTTTCCTTCCTCTTTTCCTTCCTCTTTTCCTTCTACTTTTCCTTCTACTTTTCCTTCTTCAAAGGCGGTATCCATTGAGTTTTTTATATCCCGATAGAATTTTTTACTGTCCTCATAAGATTTAAGTTCTTCTCTTGTAAAATGAGCTACCTCGGCTATGGCAAATAATTTTTCAAATCTTTCTTCTTTTAATTGATCAGGTATTTTATTCAACTTGTGCAAATTTTTTAAAACGAATAACCATTTTTCAAAATTGGTGGATAATTCATCTATTTTTTTCTTGAATTTGGGCAATTCCAGATAAATGAAGGTAAGTTTATCATAAAATACTTTGCAGGTTTCTATATCTGTTAGCTTTACATCATATCGGTATTTATGGATATCTGCCTTGTCTTCTTCAAAAACAAAATCGAGAATAGCTACCGTATATACCGCTTTTAATTTGAAGTCCCAATCGTTTTGCTTCGCTTGTTCCTGTATGGGAAAAGTGGCATAAAATAGGGTTCTATCCTTAAAATAAGATTGTTTGGCTTTCTGTAACTCAACGATAAATTTTTCTCCTTTCTCATTTTCGCAATAAATATCGAATATGGCTCTTCTGTCAAGAGGACTTGATCCAAGATGTTCTGTATTTAAATAGGTTATATTTTTTATTGGGCCTTCCTGTTCTATGAGTAATTCGTTTAAAAAATCAAGGAGTAAAGGCTTGCTGGGCTTTTCTCCGAACAACTTTTTAAAGCCAAAATCAGTGAATACATTGACATACTTTTCTCTCGGTTCCATCATTATTTCTACATTATTTTCTAAATATAGTCTATTTAGCACTCAAAAGGGGGCAGACCTAAAAATAGACTTCCGTAGCGGTTCGAAAGGTGTTGGCATGCGCCTCAATAATATGTGATAATTGAGGTGAATACCCGCCGCCCATGGTCACCACTAAGGGGATTTTATTCTTCTTACATATTTCCATTACGTATTTATCCCTTTTCCTGCATCCCTCCCGACTTACAGACAATCGCCCAAGCCGATCCGTTGTTAATATATCGACGCCAGCCTGATAAAAAATGAGCTCCGGTCGATGTTGATCAATTACTCTTGGCAAAATATTGAATAATATCTTTAAATAAACGTCGTCTTCCGTTCCGTCGGGTAATCCTATGTCCAAATGCGATGCTTCCTTCCTAAATGGATAGTTCTTGGCCCCGTGCATGGAAAAAGTGAATACCTGCTCTTGTCCATTGAAAATAGAGGCACTCCCGTTTCCCTGATGAACATCTAAATCGACAATTAATATATTATTAAATTTATTACTATGTATGAGATAGTTTGCTGCAATAGCTATATCGTTAAATACACAAAAGCCTTCCCCTTTTTCTTTAAACGCATGGTGTGTTCCCCCAGCAGCATTCATCGAAATACCATATTTTACAGCGTATTCAACGCACTGTAAGGTGCCTGCCGCTATATGTCGGCCCCTTTCTACCAGCAGTGGCGTCATTGGAAATCCAATGGCTCTGATTTCTTTTTCAGATAGCGTTTGATTCTTTAAATCTTCCCAATACTTTGTTGAATGAGTCAATAAAATGATTTCCTCAGAAATGGGATCAGGATGAAAAAATTGCTTTTCCCGAACCGTTCCTTCATATATTAGTTGTTGTGGAATAAGGGAATATTTATCCATAGGAAACCGGTGTCCCTTTGGTAACGGATATTCATAAATGGGAGAAAAGGCGATTTGTAACATCTGCTTCCTTTTTTATGTTAAATATCCCTATTTTTGCGACTATTCTTTCAAAAATATAGAAATATGCAGTGGAGTGACCAAGAATTAGCAAGAAGAGAAAATCTTGAAGAGGCGCGCAACTTAGGCCTAAATCCCTATCCAGCCATGGCCTTTCCTGTAAGCCATGTAGCATCTGATATTTATAAGGGGTTTCCTGATAATCCGGAAAATTTTAAAAAAGTGGTGCTGGCCGGTCGCATTATGATGAAAAGAATAATGGGTAAAGCTTCTTTTGCTGAACTGCAGGATAGTTCAGGTAGAATGCAAATATATATTGCCAGAGATGAAATTTGTCCGACAGAGGATAAATCTCACTATAACCTGTTGTTTAAAAAAATATTAGATATTGGTGACTTTATTGGGGTGTCCGGGTATGTTTTTACTACCCAAACAGGTGAAATTACCCTTCATGTACAGGAACTTACTCTGCTAAGCAAGTCCTTGAAGCCTCTGCCTGTCGTTAAAACTAAAATAGATGAGCAAACAGGGGAGGAACATACTTATGATGCTTTTACAGACCCTGAACTGCGATATCGCCAGCGTTATGTAGATCTTATTGTCAATCCTTCTGTCAGAGAAACTTTCAAAAAGAGAAGTAAAATTATTACGGCTATGCGCCGGTTTTTTGATGACCGCGGTTGGCTGGAAGTGGAAACGCCCGTTTTACAACCTATGCACGGGGGCGCTGCGGCGAAACCTTTCAAATCGCATCACAATACTTTGGATATGCCTTTGTATTTGCGTATCGCCAATGAGCTATATCTGAAAAGATTGATCGTAGGTGGTTTCGATGGCGTATATGAAATTGGGAAAATGTTTCGTAACGAGGGTATGGACAGAACCCATAATCCCGAGTTTACTTCCATGGAGATTTACGTCGCCTACAAAGATTATGTGTGGATGATGGAAATGGTGGAGCAATGTCTCTCTTACATTACTTTTACGGTCAATGATGGCAAAACAAAAGTTCCCGTTGGTGAGCATGAAATTGAATTTGCCGGGCCTTACAGACGACTCACTATGTTCGATTCTATTCTGGAATATACAGGAATAAATGTCTCCGAATTAGATGAAGCTGGACTGAGGGCTGTCTGCTCCTCTTTGGACATTCAAGTCGATGATACCATGGGTAAGGGGAAGTTAATAGATGAGATTTTTGGCGCTAAAGTGGAAAAAAATCTCATCCAGCCTACCTATATTACAGATTATCCTATTGAAATGACGCCTTTAGCGAAAAAACATAGAAGCAAAGAGGGGCTTGTTGAACGTTTTGAACTTTTTGTTAATGGAAAGGAAATCGCTAATGCTTATTCAGAGTTAAATGATCCTATCGACCAACGAGAGCGTTTTGAAGATCAATTGACATTAGCCGCAAGGGGCGATGAAGAAGCGATGGCTTTAGATGAAGATTTCCTTCGTGCCCTCGAATATGGTATGCCTCCTACCTCTGGATTGGGTATTGGTATCGATAGACTAACCATGCTTTTGACAAATAATGCGTCCATTCAGGAGGTTTTGTTCTTCCCTCAGATGAAACCTGAGAAAATAGAGACCACCGTTTCAGCAAATCTTTCCTTTCCAGAGGCAAATGTTCCCGAGGAGTGGATTTCTCATTTATTTTCCTTAGGATATACAAATAAAGAAAAAGTATTGGAAGCCGGTATAGGAAAGGTAGCTAACGAGTTAAATGGCTGGAGAAAAAAGAAAAAATTAGAGCTGAAAGGGGTAAGTCCTGAACTGGTCAAGGAATGGTTTTCTTAATTTTATTTCTTGCTAAATTTCTTGTGAAATTTTAATAAATGGTGTGAATCGTTCTCGTTGTATATATACAACAGAATGGTTCGCCGTTTGCGTCGGTCCAACGGGAATAATATTTTTATTGGATTGTGACAATATCCGTTGTCGTCAAATAGTAAAATTTGCTTGTTTCTCGTGGATAATCTAAATTGAACAAGTTCTTCAAGGTCTTTGGGTATTGGAATATCCCCATAGCCCTCCTCCTGAAGGAATGATTTTACCATGTCATAACTCGCTCTTAACGAAGAACCTGAAAAAGTTGTATGATATTCATACCCATCAGATTCTCCTCCTAAATAATCAGAACCCGCTGCTGGAAAGGATTCACGTAGCCTCATGGATGCTTTTTCTTTTAATTGGCTAATATAGATAGAATTCTGACTTTTTCTTAGGAAAGTAATTAGCAAAATAATTATATCTTTATCCTCAAATGCGGATATTGGCCGACATGGAAGAACTACGATTTAAAATTAGGGATAAAGGCCGCTTTGGCTTCATGGATGAACACGGTAATGTGGTCATAGAGCCGCAGTATGTCGAAGCAGAAGATTTTTATAACCTTTTTGCTAAAGTAAAATTCAATGACCATTACGTGCATATCGATTTGTTAGGCAGGCTACTTCTCAAACAATTATACAAGTTTATTGGCTATTTCGAGGAAGATCTGGCCAGGGTCAGACTCATTAAACGTTGGGGGTTTATCAATGGGAAAGGCGATGAAGTTATCGAAGTGAGGTACGACGATGCTCTAGATTTTAGTAACGGTCTCGCCGCCGTATCTGTAAATAATCAATTTGGATATATTAATAAAGAGGGAAAGGTAGTTATCTCTCCAAGATTTAATTGGGCAGGTGATTTTAAGGGGGAATTAGCGCCCGTTCAATGGTTCGGAAAAAGTGGTTTTGTTGACAAAAATGGTCTGTTTATTTTAAATACGCCTTTTGAAAAATGCTTTCCTTTTCAGAAAAATGTAGCCGTTGTCCTTCATGAAAATTTATGGGGATTGATAGATTTTCAAGGTAATCTGCTTTTACCTCCCCAATTTCCTTATTTTTCAGGTTCCACCAATGGTGAGTTTTTCGATGATATGGCCATTTTTAAAGTGGATAATAAATTTGGCTTCGTAAGTATAAAAGGTGAAATTGCAGTTTTACCCCGCTATGAATCAGCAGGTGATTTTAGTGAGGGACTCGCGCCCGTTCAATTACATGGCAAATTTGGTTATATTAATAAAAATGATGAATTAGTTATTCCTTTTATCTTCGAAGATGCCGGGCTATTCTCCGAAGGTCTCGCTCAGGTAAAACAACACAAGCAATGGGGCTTTATTAATTCCTCAGGAGAATGGTGTGTTCCACCTAAATTCGATCAGGTGATGCCATTCAGAAATGGTTTGGCGTGGGCTGAAAAAAAATCAAATTGGGTGTACATTAATCAGTCAAATGACATTATTTGGAAAGAACCAGACCTCTATTCATAGTAAATAAAAAAAGAGACCCCCGGATGGGATCCTCTTTCGAAAGTTTCATTACTCCAAGATTCTACAAATTACTCCTTTTTTATGAGTAATTCATCTAATTTCTTTATTAAAATATCATGATTATTAGGAGAATTTCCTAATATTTTCGAAACGATATTCCCTTTCTGATCGATTAAATATTTTGTTGGGTATCCCATGATATCATACGATTTTACGATGTCGTTCAGATCGGCATCATAAAGTATATTGGGCCATTGAATAGCATCTTCTGCAATAGCTTTTCTCCATGCCGCATCTTGTTGCTCCTTACTTTTTCCTTTGCTTACTGCTTCATTTGAAACACCGACAATCTCAAATCCTAAAGATTTATATTTTTCATAAGCCTCTTTTAATTTTGGATGACTTTGTCTGCAAGGAACACACCAGCTTCCCCAAAAATCAAGTAATACGACTTTGCCTTTCATGGCAGCAAGGTCCACGGTAGCTCCATCGAAGCTGGTTTGTACAAAGGTAACGGCAGGCTGTCCTATGGCAGTGTTTTTATTATTTTGTATTTTAATACCCAGATCTTTAGCTGTTTGCGACGATTTATATTTTTCGTCCAATGCCTTGAACTTTTTATCTAAAACATCAACGGGCAGGACAAGGAATAAACCTTGAAGCATTAAAATACTGGAAAATGCGGCAGGATATTTATCAATATATTGTACTCTTAATTGTTGATTTTTCCGTCTCAACGCTGTTGATCTTTCCTTCAATGCCGCAGATCCCACTGTATCTTTTGCATTGGCTTTAGTATTTTGCTCTTTTTGAATTTCCCAAACTCCTAAGGTTATTGGTAGGTCTTCAGCTCTGAATTTTTCATAAATCAAGCTTTCTTCATCATTGGTTACTATCGCGGAAGTCCATATTTCCTTTGCATTACCATTTATAACAAAATTATTATTTGTTAACATGAACATTAACGCGGGGGGAAGAGCTATCGCTTTGCCAATTCTTAAATACAGGCTGGTATCCAAGACCTCCATGCGCACCAATTGAGGGTCACCTGTTTTTCCTTCCCACAATATATAATCCTCTTTTTTTGGAGTTAGGGTATCTACTTTTGATTTCCCATTCACAATATAGCTAACTCTCACCTTGTTATTTTTAAGGCCAACAAGGTTTAACTCTACCTTAAATTGAGATTGGGAGTGAAGTAAAAAAGGTAAAACGCAAAAAATAATGCCAATAAGTTTGTTCATTTCTTAGTGATTCAATGATGAAATAGGTTATCTATTAAAGTTAAGGATTATCAACCATATTTGGATTGTATTGAAGAATCTGTGGGGGAATTTTTAAAGTCAGCCGCTCATCTGTCAACGTAAAGGTTTCTGCATCAAATTTTTTAGTTCTGTCAAGATTGTTAAACTTGGCATCTTTATACAATCTGCGCATGTCAAACCATCTCATTCCTGTACTCGCAAATTCTCTATGTCTTTCGGCAAGGATAAACTTAACTAAATCATCTTGATTAGTTACTGTAACGGTCGCATCGACCAGTGGCATTCTATTTTTTCTTAATTCTTCTACATCCGCTTTGGCACCTGCTACGTCATTTGCCCTAGCTTTGCATTCTGCTGACATGAGAAGTAAATTTGGCAAATTGGGACCAAGATTTACGCTGGTGGGTGAATTTCTCATGAAACCTGGTAAGGAGATGGTTCCATTGGCCACATTTTTGTCCAGAAACATTTTCCTGCGATGATCCGTTGTGGCGAAAAGGGCCAGAATAGCTGGTTTTAAAAATAAACAGTTTCTATTTACTGTACTCGAAACACTCAATTGTCTTAGAAAAATATTCTCTTCACTATTGTAAAGTAAGGGGTAGCCTGAGGCTCCTCTCCATGGTTGCGATGCAGTAAACCAACCTGTTGGCGCTGCAGCGGTCATGGTCGTATTGTAATTGTATAATTTAACAGGCAGTGGTCCTTCCGTTAAACCTGCTTTTGCCTCATTCAGGAATGTTAAAGCGGTAGCGTAATTGCCCATCTGAAAATAAACCATGCCTAACATGTATTGTGCTGCTGGCCGTGACATTCTTACACGACTGTAAACCTTTGGTTGTAAATCGGGTATAGCCTGGGTAAGTTCGCTAGTAACAAAATCATACAATTCCTTTACCGTAGCTCTTTTGAAATCAGTAGCGTTCACGTCTGCATTGACTACAATAGGCACTGATAAGTCGGTAGTGGCAGTATTCACATTATAGGGTTGACCAAATAAATTAGCCACTAAAAAATGATTAAATGCTCTGCAGGCCTTTGCCTCTGCTAATAATTCTTTTTTCTTATCTTCTGATCCTCCTTCCGAGGACATTACGCCCGCAACTACTAAGTTGTAGTTATACAGCTGGTTGTAAAATGCGCCCCATTCATTCGATTCATCAGTGGGCAAATAAGGATTGGCTTCCCATTTGAACCCATTTTGCCAGGCTACGGTTGGAATAGCATTTAGAAATCCTGCGGAAGAAAATACATCATCTCCCATGAATAAGGGCATTTCAGCAGAACCCAATAAACTTGAAATTCCACCAGGTTGATTTCTCACGTTCAGGTAACTGAATAAATTAGCATTATTGAAAATACCGTTAAACTGGTCGGTTGTTTTTAATACATCTAATCCTTTTGGCGTTACATCTAAAAATGACTCGCAACCTGAAATAGATATCCACAACGTACAGATGAAGGCAAAACTTTTTATCGTTGATTTTTTCATTTTCTCTTTTTTAAAAAATTATTTGAAGGAGGCTCTTAAACCAAAAGTGTAGAATACCGGCATTCTGTCTAATCTCAAACCTTGCTGATAATCAAAGTATTCTGGATCTATATTGTTTTGGTTTTTAGTCCACAATAACAAATTGTTTATCTGGCCGTAAATATTCAAATCTCTCATGGATAGTTTATCCACTATATTTTTCCCGAATTGGTAATTAACGGTTAAATCTCTAAGTTTCGCATAAGAAGCCGAAGTTATATTGCTTAAGCCCTGTGTATAAAAATTAGTGTTTCTTTGGGTTGATGAGGTTGATGCATTAGCTACATACTTTGGTATGTCCGTGTTCAGCTCATCTCCTTCCTTTTTCCATCTGTTGTCGAAATAATCAGGTAAATTAGTTAATAATCTGCCCGTGTAAAAGCGATTAACATCCAGTCTCATCTGATGCCCCAGATTAAATACTACCAAAAAGGATAAACTGAAATTTTTATAAGAAACAATATTCGTTAAACCGCCATACCAAAGCGGCTGGGTAGTTCCTGCAAACTGTGGATCATCTACTTTTATCTGGTTAGCTAATTTTAATGTATCATTTGTTGCACTTAAAGCCATGGGATTTCCCGCATTATCGAGGCCTATGTTATTATAACCAAATAAAGGGAAGGCAGAATATCCTTCTATCTGTACGCCAGCTATTTTATTTGAAAATGTTAGTGCTGAAGATCTTTTTAGTGAAATTATTTCGTTTTCATTCCTTGACAATGTCAGAATGGTTCGCCAGCTAAAATCTTCTCTGGTAATATTTACACTATTTAATTGTAGCTCAAATCCCTTGTTTCTCAAACTTCCGAGATTATCATAAGCATAAGAAAAACCAGTGGTTGGATCAATGGGCACAAAGCCTAATAGATCAGTGGTTAGTTTATCATAAATATCAATACTTCCGGACAGGCGACGTTTGAACAAGCTAAAATCAATACCTATATTTTTTGTAGTGGTTCTCTCCCAGGTCAACAAGTCATTGGCAGGGGTAAAAACTACGTAACCCGTTCCAAGTCCTGCAAAAATGGCACTATTCCTGGCACCAATTATGTCATAAGGTCCTCCCTGTCCAGGCACAGGAGCATTGCCTGATAAGCCGTAAGTGGCTCTGACTTTCAGTAAATCGACAAAAGACACGGAAAAGAAATCTTCTTTTGTCACATTCCATGCGCCTCCTACACTCCAAACCGGTTTATATTGAGCGGCCGGATCTGAACCAAATAAATTGGACTGATCCATACGGATACTCGCATTGATCGTGTATTTTCCGTTATAAGTATAGCCTGAATTGCCGTATAAGGAGAAAAATCGTCGCTCTACTTCACTGTAACTATGCTGATTTACATTGAGCACATTGATGGTTCTGGATGGCAGAAAGTTAACAGGATTTGTCACCCCGGTGCTGCCTAAAAATTGCTCGTCAATATAGGAATAGATCAGCGTTTGAAAGTCGAAGCCTCGTTTAAATGTACCAATTCTATTGATAAAGTCAGCCCTGATTTCAGTACCGGCCAATAAAGAAATTTGATGTTTTTCATTCCCTTTATTTTCATAAAGCAACTGATTTCTTGCTGTCCAGGCATACTGTGTGTTATTATTTGTCAAATAATGTCCCCCCGTTACTGGAAGAAAATACGTTGGATTTGCCGTGGCGGTCGCGGGTGCCTGGGTGAAAAATACCCGCTCATTTCTAACACGATAGGCATTTTGATTGTAATATTCATAGGCCTCTAAACTGGAACGCTGATATTGTGCCCGCCCTTCGTAAGAAAGCCCTTTTAATAACTTAACAGATAACCCACCATTTATTCTCGTGGAAAGATTAGTGCTTCCATTTTGCGTATTTCCTGGTTCCTGTAATGGTACATAGTCGAGATTTATCCGACTTTGATTTTCTGATATGGTTCTAAACGGTTGATGGCGTGTTAAATAAGCCATTGACAATGGATTGTCCGATGCATCAGAAAGCATTGCGTAGGGTAGTATCGTGTTAATAGTACCTGGAAAATCAGGCAGTAAAAATCGGTCGTTTTTCTCGTACGAAATATTCGTGGTTAAATCCATAGTTATTGCCTCAGAGAAAATAAAGTCCTGACGAAGATTTATCTGGTATCGGTCTAAATTGTTTTTTGTAAAAGCCTCGTCTCTTGTATAGGCAATTGAGCCGTAAAAACTATGGAAATTGGATCCCCCATTAAAATTTATACTGTGATTGGATAGTTTCGATGGCTGCTGCAGAAATTGAGCCATTTGAGCCTGGTTGTTCAGGCCACCTAGAGAGTCAAACCGTTGTTGTGCCAATCCTGCATTTATTACGTTTCTTGACAAGTCATACAGTATCTGTTCATGTGGCGTGACTATGGGCGTTGAATTATTTGATGCTGCGGTAGTTACCACAGACCATGGAAAAGCCGTTGCATCAAAAATTTCTCTGCCAGCCTGAACTAACTGACTACTATTCATCAAATTATAGTAATCCATATCAGGTGCACCACGATAAGACACAAATCCATTATAATTCAACTGAATTTTCTGTGGAGCACTCGTTGTTTTTCCTTTCTTTGTGGTTATAACGATTACGCCATTCGCCGCTGCGGCTCCCCAAATAGAAGCGGCCGTTGCATCTCTTAATAAGTTAACTGACTCAATATCATCAGGATTGATTAACGAGGTTAAAGTCGAAGCGTCATATATCGGTACGCCATCCACTACAATGAGGGGCGATTTGTTGGCATTTATGGAGGTAAGACCGCGGATTAAAAACTTTTCGCTATTTCTGCCATAATTTACCGCAAGACCAGGGACTAAACCTTCCAGTCTGTCAATCACATTCATGCTGTTTGATTTCAACTTCAAATCGTCACTGTTTATCATTGAAAAAGAACCTGCACTTCGTTCTTTCGATAAACGTTGGTAACCCGTTGCAACTATGCTCACTTCCTGAAGTTCAACACTCTCTTCCTTTAATATAACATCAATAGTACTTCTTCCCTCTACGGGTATATTTCGGGTAACATAACCAATATAGGAAAAAATTAAAGCCTTATCATCCGCCTCTATGTCAAGAGAATATTGGCCATTAAGATCCGAAGTACTCCCTTTTTGAGAGGTTGCCGCAATAACGTTTACGCCAATCATAGGTTCGCCCGATGAATTGGTGATTTTCCCTTTCACTGTATTCAGAGTCTTTTCAATACCCTTTTCTATGGGTTGAACCCTGCTTACCTCCTTTTTTTGTGGGGCAACAACAATGGTTTTATTGGTGATTACATAAGATAAAGGAAGGTCTTTAAAACAAAGGGAAAGAGCTTCCTGAATACTACCGTTTTTAATGGAAATATTTACTTTTCCCGCTTTATCAAGTAAGGCGTCCTCATAAAAAAACTGATAGCCTGTCTGACGATAAATTTCTCTGAATATCTTTTGCAAAGTAACCTCTTTGTTATTCATGGTTACTACTTGAGCCGTACTTAAAGCATTCAGATTTAAACAGCTTAGGAAAAGAAAAATACCCAGAACTTTTACATTCTTAGCTATTTTAGATGTGAATTCCTTCTTTTTGATGTAAGAAGGAAAGGGTAATAATGGCATCATCGTGGTTCGTTTTGTAAAATAATAGGTCATGATGTTAATTTCTTTTTATTGGGAAACATAAATTTTTTGGTCCCTGAGCGTAAAGGTTACCCCCGTATTTTCCATGATCTTTAGTACCTCAGATATATTATTTGATTTACTTACTATACCTGAAAATTGCTTGTTTCCTAGGGTTCCTGTAATTTCAAAATCAATATTATACCATCGACTCAATTGCCTTAGGATAGCTTGTAATTCCAGGCGATTAAAAAGGAACCATCCTTCTTTCCAGGCAACTATTTCTTCTATATCAGCGCTAATAATACTTGTTTTTCCTTGCCTGACGATAGCTTGCTGTCCTGGTTTTAATAGGTCTTTTTTCTCCCGGGGACCCTGTACGCTCAGACTTCCGTTGATCAGGGTTGTATAGGTAGCCTTTTCATCGGTATAGGTATTTATATTAAAGGAAGTGCCTAGAACGATAGCTTCCAGTCTATTGCCATAATGCACTACAAAAGGTTCCTGAGCATTATGCGTTACTTCAAAAAAGCCTTCACCTGATAACTCAACTATTCTTGGCTTTCCTTTTTGGAAAGAGCTTGGGTAGGTTAAAGAGGAGGCAGCATTTAACCAAATATTGGTACCATCTGAAAGGGTAAGGTTGTATTGCCCTCCCCGTGGCGTGGTTATATTGTTGATTAATATCTGCTGTGGTTCTTTTGCGGTTTTATAAATAAGGTCTCCCTTTTCAGAGGTATAGATTTTTGCCTGTCCGTCCTCTGTTAATAAGCCATTGCCAGTGGTGCCAAGCGTTATTTGTTTACCGTTGGAAAGGGTTAGTATAGCCTTATTCTCTCCAGGATTAAGATCAATTCTTTTCTCAATTTTTATAGTGGAATCTTCTTTTTCCGGCACAAACAGGGTAAAATAGCCCAGTATTAAAAGGGCCAGTGAAGCAGCTACATAATATAAAAAAACAGGTTTTTTTTGCTTTTCTAATCTTCCCTGCACCAGGATTTTATCGATGATATCCTGCCTTTCTCTTCTACTGAAAATAGAATTTTTAGAAGAATGATTGTCCCAACGTTGCTTTAGTTCGGTTTCAACCTCATCGTTTGATAAATTTTTAAGCCCTTTAAGCTGTTCATCATCAAGATGACCACGCCAAAATGCTTCCCACAAAGTTGATTTATTATGGTCTTCCTTCATTTAATTTATTTTATCATAAGGAAGACAAAATGGGGCTACGAAATGGGGGAAGGACTAATCCGATTTTTTTGAAATAAAATCAATAAGCAAAATGATAAGGGAAATTTTAGTCTCAATATGATTTTTAATTGATTTTATAGCTAACGACAAATGGGTTTTTACCGATTCCTTACCGATGCCCAATTGTTCTGAAATCTCGCGATAGGAGTAGCGCTCATGTCTGTGCAATAAAAATATTTCTTTTTGTCTTGGCGATAACTGATCAATGGCTTCATCTATCAACGTGAATAGTAGTTGGTCATTATCGTCATCTTCAGGTTGTTCGTTAAAGGGCACTTCACTGGCATATTTTTTCATCCGCTCTAAATCAGCCAATGATTTTTTCAACGCATTTATCGCTCGGTTTTTACTGATAACAAATAGATAAGCCTTAAAATCTTTTACGTCAACGAGGGACTCTCTGGTCATCCATATTTTTAAAAATACGTCCTGTACAATTTCTGCGGTAATAATTTTAGAACGAGTAACCTGAAAAATAAAAGAGGATAGGGTAGGTTCCCATTGGGAATAAAGGGCCCTGAATGCCTTACTACTTCCCGCGGCAATGTCTTTTAATATCTCGGTTTCCTTTGCAGTTTCTACCATGTTTTTTTATCCAATGTGCCTTAAATATAAAGGCTTTTCTTTGTCTTTTTAACTCAATGTCAGGCAATATTGTAAAATTAATTGATTACAGGTATTGATTTTCTTTAGGTTTAAGCTATTTTTACAATTAAAAATGGAATATCAAAATCTATTTGTAGCTGAATCAAATGGAATATATCGTATAACTTTTAATAGGGAAAAGGCGCTGAATGCACTGAATGGGCAAACCATGAAAGAGCTTTTTCACCTTTTTTCTGATTTCTTTCCCTCACAATCATCATTGAAAGGCGTCATATTGACCGGATCAGGTGAAAAGGCATTCGTAGCAGGTGCTGATATCAAAGAGTTTTTATCTATTGAAGCAGGAAAAGGTGGAGATATGGCGCAAATTGGTCATGATGTTTTTAGTTTAATAGAAAATTTTCATGTTCCTGTATTGGCTGCAATAAATGGTTTTGCCCTGGGTGGAGGTTGTGAACTGGCTATGGCTTGTCACCTGAGAATTGCCTCTGAAAATGCTCGATTTGGTCAGCCTGAAATAAATCTGGGAATCATTCCTGGCTATGGAGGCACCCAAAGGTTAATTCAGTATATTGGTAAAACAAAGGCGATGCAACTAATGCTTACCGGCGACCTTTTCTCGGCGGAAGAAGCACTTAAATGGGGTCTATTGAACCAAGTGGTGCCGGCAAACGAACTCCTCGCTGTGTCAGAGGCTCTTCTTGGGCGAATAGCTGAAAAAGCGCCAGTAGCTGTGAGTGGGGTTATTTCCTCTGTCAATGCTTTCTTTAATACCCCCGGAGAGGGATTTAAAACGGAGGTAAATCAATTTGCAAAAACCACGCAAACTTCCGATTTTCTGGAAGGAGCCCAGGCATTTATAGAAAAGCGACAGCCAAAATTTACAGGGAAGTAAATATGAAATTTTTTCTAATTTTATTTATTGTTTTATTCAATCTTGTCATTATAAATGCGAGGGATACTGTTGTGGTAGAAATTTTAAATTTTTCCGCGCCAATTATTTCTATAATGGATGATCATCAGGGTAATGTATTCATCCATACAATGAAAATGGTTTATAAATTTGAAAATAATCAATTGAAATTTCATAGAAAT
>BJGN01000055.1:10626-19638 GCA_014190515.1 Bacteroidota bacterium | reverse complement strand
TCCTGAAAATAATTGAAAAAGGAATCAAACCAGCTAGAATAAAATTAATGATATAGGAAAAAAAAAGAGGTAAGACAAAATGTCTCCCTCCTTCAAAATTACTCCCAGTTAAATATCTTAAAACTATTAATGTATCTTAAAATTTCTTTTAACAAAAATAGATAATTTTACAAGCATTAAATCCATTTTTTATGCGTAATATGTCCACATTTAAAAATCTAGACATATTAAAATCTAGCTGATAATCTCTAAATAATTAATTATATTTGATTTAAACTAAATATTTTATCTATTCAAATGATTATATCTGTCATTATTCTGGTTCTTTCATCTGTCATGTTAATATCAACGATAGTTGTTCTTTTATATTCCGCTTTAAAATGGAAAAAATCACATCATTTTTTTCTTGCCTGTTTTTTTATTTGTTTAATATTTTATTATCTACCATTCCTTTTAACAAATACAAAATTATTACGATACGTTCCTTATATTTTGAAGTCTGGAATGATATTTTACTATATGATACCAGGAGTTTTAATATTATACTTAAAATCATTTCTTACAAAGTCACTTTACCTAAGGAAGGAACATTTGATGTTTTTAGTAATTCCTTTTATTTTATTTTTGGATTATTTGTATTTCCATATTCAAAATAAATATACAATCGATGAAATAGTTAAAATGGTTGAGGAGAAAAACTTATATATATTTAGGATTGAAGGATTTATCCCTTTTGAAATAAATCTCATATTTAGATTTATATATATATTGCCATTTATTATATATGTTCTCAGATTTTCAATTAAACAATCAAAAAAATCAATTTCAACGGCGTCAGATAAAAAATTATTGTTATTTTTAAACTACTTGATTGTCATTGTTTTTTATACATATTTAATGTTATTTACTAACCAGGTTATTCCCTTTCTGAGAAATGACATTATTTACACTAACTCTTTAAATTCAGGACTGATAATTCTTGCAGGATTTGTTATTATATTCTTAAGCCTCAGCATTTTACTAAGTCCTGAGCTTTTGTTTGATGTAAAAGAGAAGGAAAAAAAGATTGTAAAAATAATAAAGGAATCTGTTGAGGAATCTATCAAAATGCTAGACGCTATAGAATCTAAAATGATAGAAGAAAAATTTTATCTCAATGAAAATTTTTCAAGTCAAGATGTTTTAGTTCATTTTGAGATAACAAGAAATAAACTAGATGAGCTTTTAACCCACCTAAAAGGTCTAAGTTTTGCCGATTGGCTAAATAGCCTTAGAATTGAATATGCCAAAAACCTACTTTTAACTCATAATAAATATACTATCGATGCCATATCATCAATGTCTGGTTATAGCTCAAGATCAGCTTTTTATGCCGCTTTCAAAAAAGTTACCAATATCACACCCACAGAATTTATTCGTCAAGCGAAAAATAATTCAGAAGAATCTAAATATAGCTAATATTTTACCTGAAAAATTATCAGAATATATTTAATTTAGAAAAAAAAAATGAAATTACATGTGTTACTCCTTTCCATTGGCTTTGCGTTTTTAAATTCCTGTGGTGGTCAGGAAAAACAAACGCAACAGCCGGCATCCACAGAAAAACAAGAAATAAAAGAAGGAGATGCCCTACGAGAATTTGGGTTACTAAAATCTGCCGACGATTCAGGATACCCTTTTTATACGGTTGAAATTGAATTTCCTGAAAGGAAATTTAGTGAGGTTTTTACGCTAAACCTGGAAGAAATACCCGATGTTGATCCTGGCATTTTAGCTGGATGGGTGGGCAAGTATGTTTCGTTTGAATATACCAGTGAAGTGATAAACGCTTTATTGGATGTAAGAAAAAACGGAAAATCATTGTTAGGTGTTAAACCCTCGGAATTACCTGAAGGATTGAAGAAAATTTCAGGTACCCTCTCCGGAGCAACCAATGTGACAGAGGGAGATTTACCTTCGCTCCTAAGAATCCATGACCCTGAAGACCAGTCTCTGGAATTTGAATTTTTTATAACGCCAGAATTAGTAGAAGCAGAAGGTACTTTAGTAGTTGGTTTTTATGACCAAAGAACAAATAACAGGATTACAACCATAAAAATGGCAAAAAAATAAGGTTACTTTTTAAAAATAAAATAAACGGCCAATATTAGACAAATAAATCCAGCGAGGTGGTTCCAGCGAAAAGACTCATTGCGGAATAGTAACACACTAAACCCGGCAAAAACGCTTAAACTAATCACCTCCTGGATAACTTTTAATTCGACGAGGGAAAATGGACCTCCATTTTCCTTGAACCCAATTCGATTTGCTGGTACCTGAAAACAATATTCAAAGAAAGCGATTCCCCAACTTATCAAAATAATTAAAGGCAAATTCAACTTTTCAAAACCTTTCAGGAAGCTAAATTTTAAATGCCCGTACCAGGCTAGCGTCATAAAAATATTTGACAAAATGAGTAATGCCAGAGTATAAAATCCTTTCATTTTCAAAATAATCAAGGATTAAAAAAAGAGGTAGATCTGGTTAATGTGCCATCAAAAATGGAGGCAACATAAAATCCAGTCGTCAACCTAACACCTGGTAGTTGAATCCTTTCCTTATTTATTTCCACTTTCTTATGATACATTATTCGACCAAAATAGTCATAAATATGGAATACATAATGACCTGGGCTAAAATTTTCCAGTAAAACAGAAGTCTCCCCACCTTCATTCATACAGGTAATTTTTTCATTCTCGTCTATTTCAACCAATCTGGTAATAGCTTCCGAAGGTAGAACGAAGGGTGTTTCTAACTTTACCGGGGAATCGCCAGATGTATTATTATTTTCATTTGCAGCGAGACCGGAAGCATAAAAATGCACTGGACCAATGTCTTTCTGGGGGGACTTCCAGGGGATAAAAAACGAATGGTTTCTTTGAGGTCTACTTTGTTCAATATAGGTCCTGTTCCACAGTTCCACTGCTCTCAAATTAGTAGTCAACGCACCGAAAGTACCCGCTTGTTGATTATTTCCACTTTGAAAAGCCGCCAATTGAAGTCCGTACACTTTGGCAGGAATAATGGAGGGAATCGATACATTTATCAGATAATCTGTGTTTGGCAAATATGCCTTTACAGGCACGGAATCTTTCAAAACCGTCAAGACCAGACTAGACTGGAAATTTCCACCATAATGGCAAGTTCCACAGGACGAATTTAAGGAAAGCGGTGAACCCGTTCTGTCCTCTCTTTGAAAAGTGCCAACGCCGCCACTACTTCCCAAAAAATAAAAGCAGACCCCAAAGAAGGCAAGTAGCAAAAGTAATTTCCTTTTGTCAAGCCATACCATCAATTTATTTTTATGAGCTTCTCTTGTAATCGGGATTTTCCATTATTTAAGGTCAGATAATAAATACCTGATTGTAAATTTTCCCAATTCAGATTTAAGGTAAATGGCGGATAAAGAGGCGTTTCCGAAGATCGGTTGATGATCCTGCCAGCGATATCTGTTAAAATCCAGGAAATACCCTCCGTACATAAGCCTTCCACAGAAATCGTCGTATGATCAATGAAAGGATTCGGGAAAATATTTGCCTTGATGCATATTTGCTCATGGAAAACTTCCTTTACAGGAGTGGAAATAGACGTTTTCTCTGTTTCTATGGAAATTTCAGACAACCCTGCACAGGCATGCCCATACGTTTCAAGAACGTTCAAGAGTACATATCTGGCATCCACATTAAAATCGGGACCAATAATTCCTTCATATTGCGGGATGCCTGGTGCTTTTGGAAGATCCACACGCTTGAGGAAACTCCATGTTTTACCATCCAGCGAATAATCAATTTCCAATTTGGAAATACCTGAATTCAATTGATCCGGATAATTGAAATTCCATAATCTCGATTTGGTGAGCATACGGATTTGCCCCAGATCGATCATCAGCCAATGTCCTTCCTTTCTGAATTTATTGGGATTGGCGGCGGGTTTGCAGGCATACCAGGCGGCCGTCCAATCGGTACTATGTTGAAGAGGAAAACATTGACTCCAGGAAAGATGAGTACTGAATAAAAAAGCGATAATATATAGATATTTCATAATATTTACATTTTCATAAATCCAAGAGGAAGATTAGCGTTACTTAAGGAATAAAAATTCTTTATTCCAGGAAAAATGGTGGGCAGTTCATTTTTACTAACGCCAAACCAGAGTGCCAATTCAGCGAAGTATTCATCGGTAGAGGTGGTAGGAATGAACACCCCGTTACCTATGTCCAGATCGTCATTGAGTTTAAGATTTGGGTATTTTCCATACATTTTTTTTCCATTTAGAGAACCCCCGATGACCATAGAAGTTCCTCCCCAGGCATGATCGGAACCATCTCCGTTAGATGTCAGTGTACGCGCAAATTCACTGATAGTAAAGGTAGTTACCTGTTTTTCCAGTTTTAGTTCCTTGATGGCCGCGTAAAAAGAGCCAATGGCGCGTGATACTCTACTTAAATCCCTATTGTGATGGTCCAACAGATAATCATGGTGGTCGAACCCACCCATACTCACAAAGAAAACCTGCCTTTTCACACCTAGATATTTACGTGCGGCAATAGTGTTGGCTACCATTTTTAGACGATTAGAAAGCTCATCATTATTAAAACTGGTTGAAAAATATTCCCGCCGATTGTACGCATCGCGAAAAACTTCACCACCCTCTTGAGATCTGCGTATCTCGTCGATATAAGTTTGTTTGAACGCATCCTGATAATTGTGGTACATCAAGCTATCAATTGCCTGACTTCGGGAATCCCATTCATTACCCCTGTTATAAGCCCAGATAATTTCAGCACCTCCCGTATTTAAAGAATAAGGAATGGTCTCCAATCCCTGCTGAAAAAGATTTGTTCCATTCATAGAAAGGCTGATAGAAACTTTCTGGTTAGTGTTCATATCTTTCATTAAATCTGCCACGCGTCCTCCCCAACCTGTTCGGACTCGGTCTGTAGGAATACCCGTCTGCCATTGTTGCTCCTGGTCGGAATGTGAAAATAATCCCAGGGGAATGTCCCGGGATGAGCCATTAAGATATTTTGCCTTATTTGTTGGGGCTACCAGCGTACCTATATTGTTAATGAACACACATTCTCCTGAAGAGACCAAGTCCTCTAGTTCTGGCATAGCAGGATGTAAACCATATGGGACACCCCCTGTCAGAGATGGATCCAGGGCAATCAGATTTTTGGTTGGCAATGCCATATTTGACCGGGAGTCGGCATAAGCTTTATAAGCCGGAGGATCCAAAGGAACTAACATATTGTAACAATCATTGCCCCCAGCAAGAAGTATACAGACCATGGCTTTGTAGTCATCTATAGATTCTGAGTTGTCCAAAGCCGCTGCACCAATTGCCTTCAGATTAATAGCGGAGTTATACAGCGTGAGGTAGCCCATCCCGGTGCATCCCCCTATTTTAAGGAAATTTCTTCTGTTCATTTTAATATATTGTATTCAGGTGATAATAAGAGGATCCCGATAGCATTATTTATTCGATTTTTTGTATTTAGATTACGGTCTATATTATATTTTATCAATCTTCGTGTTCTGGAAGTCAATTGACCACGAGTAAATCTTTTGTCCAATTGATTAAGGAGGGCCTCAGGGTCGTTAGCGAATGGATATAAATCAGACAAATCTAATTCATAAAATCCTTCCCTTTGGGTTCGCCAGTAATAACCCATCAACCAGTCCGGACTCATTGCTGAGTTAGCCCACCGCAGAGAACTGGTAGAATTATGCATTTGAAATTCCGGACCAAGTAGATTATTACTCCTTATAGCACCTAGTGGCGAATAGGTAGGCAAATAAAAATTAAATACGGTGGGGGCAGTCAGTATATTTTGGTCAAAATTCCACCTTGAAGATCCTCCATCGGTAAATATTTTATTATTAGCATCAGGAATTACCTTATAATTCCTGGTCCTTTCCATTAACCGCACCATGGGTTCCTGCAATTTACCCTGGGTTGGAGACTGCAATGATTCGCAGGACCTGGCTTCAGGATGTAGCAGAATGGCCTTGAATACAGCAGCCATATCACCACGAACACCTTTTCCGTTATCGTTGAAAGTCTCAGCTACTTTTTTAATATAGGCAGGACTTGGATTACTTGTCACCAGTTTTTGTATGAGCTGTTTTCCAATGAAAGGACCTACATTTGGATGACGGAAGATGTGCTCCACGGCCATCTCAATATCTTTCATACCCTTCTGGCCACTTGGAATATATAAACCCAAAAATGATTTTCCCCCAAACTCGTGCCAATCTTCATACATCGCCATAGGTACTGAAAAATCTGTCCCATATACATTCATTCCAAATCTAACATTTCCTCTCTCAAAATTTCCAGCTTTACCTGCACTGAGTCCAGTAAAAACCTTAGCCAATTCTTTAATATCCTTTTGTGTGTAGGTCGGCATAGGATTTCCTAATGAGTCTCGTTTCAGGCTGCCATCTATGTTTAATTGATGGAGTCCAATGGTAAACAATTGCATGATTTCCCGCGCATAATTCTCATCAGGATGGATATTTCTTTCCGGTATAGACTTGGAGTTATTGAAATGACTTAAATAAAAACCCATGCTTGGATGTAAACTAACTGCTAATAATAAATCTTTAAAATTACCTGAGGTGTGTTTAAGAAGTATATCATAAAAAGAGGCCATACCATGGGCAAATTCACTTACATCCGTCACTTGGGAAATTACAAAAATCTGGCTATACACATAGGCAAGTTTTTGCTTCAAATAATCCTGATTTTCCATGTTATGACGCCACCAGGCAAGATTGAAATACTCAGATCGTGTGATAACAGTATCATCTTTAAAATCATAACCCAGAGAAATGACATAATCCCGCGATTCCTTTCGCATTTGGGAAGTTTTCTCCAACATATTTGGAGAGGGAACTTTAAACTGTTCATCGATCCATTTTTCAGGCGTCATTTTAACAAATTCCTTCATATCGTTGAAGTTGACTCCCAGGGTAGCCTGTCGCATAAGGCGTCCCATATTGTACCAATTGTAATCCATACCCGTTCCGTCCATAGCGGAATCATCTTTTAGGGTATCGGGCGTTTCCTTAAGCTTTGCCTGGTCACTGGCAATGACCTGATAGGGTTTTATGCCCCTGCCTCCGTAGGTGATGGTTCCTTGCGCGAACAAGCCTAAGGAAAGGAGATTAAAACAAATAAAAACATAGAATGACTGCTTCATATTTTATATCTCTACAAGTGGAACAATAGAATGCATGGTAAACTATTCCAAATTTATTTGGAATTTTTCAAAAATTATATACTCATAAATGAGTATTTTTCAAAATTTTAATTTGAAAATCTGGCTTTAAATGTTCTGGAGAATGGAACGTTGATACCATTTGCCATAGATATCTTATTAGATTCTATAGTGACTATAAACTCTTTGTTTACAATAAAACTTTTATGAACTTGTATAAAGTTTTCATTTGTTACCTTTTCTAAAAACTCTTTTATGGTTTTTCTCTCGGTAATCTTTCTATTCTTAAAATGATACGTTAGAATATGATCCATTGATTCGATAAAAATAACCTCTGACAGATTAATAACCGTTTTATCTTTCAGCACATAAGAATATTGTGAAAATCCCTCTTCCTTATTTGTAAGAAATACGTCATTTAGCCTTTTTTGGGACATAATTTGTTTTAACTGTTCTCTTAATTGAGTTTCATTTTCTGTGATTTGATCTCTTTCAGCTATTAGATTTTTTCTCTCTTTTTGAATTTTAACTAAATAAAAAATCATCCCTAAAGACATTACTACAACTTCTTGAAAATTGGCTATAAATATAGGATTAAAGCGAAATAGCGTTTTTTCTACCAGGCCAAATTCGGTTAATACATTAAAAATCAACACTAATATATTGCCAGAAAATGCACACAAAAATAAAATAGTCCTATACTTCAATCTGGCCCATACCCAAAAAATAATTACAAGAGACCATATAACAGAAGCAATAAGATTTATATATAAAATACTTACTACAGGAATGGCGTACTTTTGTAAAGTGCCCATAAAAACTATACCTAAAAAGGTCAATAAAATAAAAAGAGAATTTATTACATTTCCATAGATGCCAATTAATGGAAATGCCCTGTTCACATCAAAATAATACCGGGTAAACGATACATAAGAAAATCCAAATAAGGGTAATATTAAAAATCTTAATGCATCATTTAACCAAATATTATTAGGATAAATAAAAGCAAATGAAAAACCGGAGGTTATAAAGTTATAGCACAACACAACAAAAACAAATAAACTATAATATTTAAACAATTGATTATTAATTAATTTTGAAGCAATCAAACTTATAATAAAAAAGAAAACAAAAGAACCCATAAATGCATACCAAAGTAACATTTCTCTGGTGCTATAGTATTCAAAGCTATTTTTTTCCCACAAGTAAAGGGGAAAATTAGCGGATCCACCTTGTTTATCAATTTTTAATAAATATTCTCCGTTCTCAGCTCCAGCTGGTAATGGAAACAATAACTTAGGATGAATCATCGGACGATTTGTAAATGGAATCTTATCACCAATTTCAGCGATTAATTTTGTCTTTCCTTCTTTAATTAAATATAATGCAGCAGTATCAGTGTGAATACTATTTAATTCTATGATATGACTTTTATTTTCATCAATGATACTTGATATGTTGAAAGTTACCCAGAAATAATCTGTAGTTAACCCGTGGGAAACCTTACTTTTAATTTGCTTTATATTTTTATTACGTATTGCAAGGAGAGCCTCATCCGAACTCATTCTGGCAGGAGTAATAAAAACAGTTGTTTTATCATTTATATTAACACCATACTGAAAATCTCCTTGTGCTAACAAGGATGATAAAAAACTAAAATTTAATAAAAGTAGAGATATAAAATATTTCATTTGCATCTAAGTAAATCGAGACTATATTAATCTAAAAAACCTATATATAAAGTCTAA